>JAEEHO010000020.1 GCA_016280845.1 Paludibacteraceae bacterium
CACTTCCCCTTGCATTTCCCGCAGTATCGCTTTTAATGTTTACGATTATTCTGCTTCCGCCGGTATCCTATGCTTAGATCACAGACCATATGTACGGCATACTTTCTCAGGCTCCCAAGGTCCCGTTGGGGTATGCCAGCCCGCCGCCCTCCTGATCGGCTTGGCGCTTTGCTTACAGCGTTCAGGTTGGCTATCGCGTTTTGCCTGCGTCCGGCTTTTACGGATGGTACGTCTACCAGCGTTATTTGCCCCCAGACGGACTCGAACCGTCGCATACGCTCTCCCAATTGAGATACAGGGGCATATGGTGGCACTATCGCAGTTCCCGCGCCGTTGCCTGTTTGCATTGCAGTACAAACAAGCGGTTGATGCAACATTACCTTTTAGGAGGTTGGAGCTGGTGATAGGACTCGAACCTACAACCGCCTGATTACAAATCAGATGCGCTACCGTTGCGCCACACCAGCTTATTGAGCAGTTTGCCGCTTAGATTGTCAACACGTCGCAGCCGGTTTTACGGGTGCTACACTACCTGTCGCATTACGGCGCAGTTTTCAGCGACCATTTTCATTTTCTGTCGGGGTAGCCTGCTCCCGCCGACATAGCAAGGCGCTACCTTGCCTCTGGTGCTATCGGTTGGATTTGAACCAACATCGAGGGAGTTTCGCGCCACTACCCCTCTCCAAGGTGCGAGGCTCTGCCTGTTGAGCTACGATAGCATATTCCGCTGACAAAACGATACTTAACGCCTAGACACATTTAGTTGGTCTGCGTTGCCACACGTTATTATCCCCCGCGCCTCTCGCAGTATCAGCGGCAAGGAACGCCCGTTTGGTCTATACACATTTTCATAGGTGGAGCATCCTTGAATATACCTATGCCCTTGCGGTTGTACGATAATCGGCGCGCCCGTACACAAGGGTTATAGACGTTCGCGCAGATGCACGTTTTACGACGGTTGGCTACGGTCGTACTTTGCTGAAACGTGCAAAGCCTGGCACGGATAGAGCGTGCTGCCCGCCCATCTACGGGGTCAAAGCCCGTCGCACTACTGCTGTGCTATATCCGTGTATCGGGCGGCGTAGCAGTTTTCCAGCTACCAACACGGTATCACCCGCGCAGTCGGTTCTTTCTCAACCGAACCACTCTATCTTCAGTATACTCACCCACGCAAGCGAATTTTTACCAGTCCAAATCGGCTTCCCAAGAATCAAAAGATTGCATCCAATCGTTCCATCTTTTTTGAAGCCGTTCGGGGGAATACATCTCAGCCATAGTGGAATCAATGTGGTTTCTAATGCATTCAGGGCAAAAAACAACATAGCAGCCACATTGCGTTGCTGTTTCGATATAGTCAAAAGTTGGTTTTACAATGACGTTGTATCGTTCGTAGCACCTCCTACACGGAAAGACGCTAATCTTATCGCCGTAGTTTTCAAGGTCAAACATTGGAAGTTTAGCCATTTTCAGTTCACCTCGGTTCACCATCGGCGCAAAACCAATCGGGTACGGTGTCTAGACCCATAGCCGTGCAGAAATGCTCACCGCGCTTCGCAAATTTAGGCTCCCAATCGGTGTCCCAATGCCTACACTCACCGCACCGTACAAGGTAAACCCTGTCACGCTGGTCAAAGACGATGTGCTTGAGCATACAGGTAAGCGTCCCCGTGGTATCAACCTGATTTGCATACCTTTCAAGGTCAGCGAGAAGCGCCGCCTCATTTACATAACGGTTACTGTCCATCTCTCACCACTCAATGTCCTTGAAAACCATATCGTCGCCCTTCGTCCAGAAATCCATCTTGACGTGATTATATCCAGTATCAATCAGGACGTTCCCAAGACCGCCAACCGTCTGCTCTCGGTCAACGGTCAAAACAAACGGATGGTCTTTGTCCTGAACCACCCCACCAATATGACCGCATATCTTGTCTTCCCCTCTGACAGTCGCGGCTATAACGTCCACAGACTTCACCCATGCGCCCCTGCCATTCACCCGGATCGGCTTTACCCGCTTAATCATATCATCACCTCATGAGTAGTAGAGATTTACATGCCTATCTGCACAATGCTTGAAAATCGCCTTCCAGTGTTCCAGCATGTTGTAGGGTTCCATGACACCGTAGTTGTGACCCACCATGTCCATCTTCAAGTCCTTAATCGCGTTGTATATCCTCCGGCACTCCTGCGGCGTGAACTTCCCATCACAGTCGGAATGGAAAAGAAGCAAATCAAGGTCATCGTTGCATCGCGCGTTCCAGAAATCGCAGTCCTCTTGCGTCCACTTGTAGTCATATCCAAACTCCTTATCCCACCCATATTGACATCTCTTGTATAGGTCTCCCATCTCCTTGCCGTATGCCGCATCCGCAAGACCCATCATAAAATGCCCGTATGTAATGTACCCGCAGTTGTAGTCGTCCTCGTCAGAAAGTCCCTTCGCGTGCGCCCAAAGCCCCATTCCTACTCGCCACCATTCCTCTCTTCCAGCCATTCCTTGAACTCGTCCCTGTATTCCCTGTACTCCCGTATCAGCTTCTCTGCCTTTAGTATCCCGCGCCACCTGTTACTCGCATATATCCACGCCTCTGCCATCAGCTCTGCCAATACCGCCAAAACAAGCAGCGCAAGAATCAAACCGCCTACATATAGGAAAA
>JAEEHO010000217.1 GCA_016280845.1 Paludibacteraceae bacterium
GAATCAGTTCCGTGCTACGTTGGTTGGCAACAAGTTGGTGGTTCAGACCCAGAGCGATGCTATCTCGTATGTCGTAGTTCGTAGTGACTTCAGCGAACAAGCAGGCGAAGATTATTTCTATTCTTTGTCCACCGATTCCGTTTCGTGCGAGATCACACGTCCGGGAACATATTCCATTCAGATCGGTCACTGGAATGTGGATTCCGTGGGATGGGTGAAAGTGAAATCCATCAATTGGTATGACTTCACCGGAAGAAACTACGGACACGAACTGCCAAGCGATGTTTCGTCCGGCTACTATTTCTTGTGTATTGAGACCAATTTAGGTAAATCAACTGCCAAATACTTTATCATCAAATGAGAAAATCTATTAAAAAATATACTGTAATCCTTTGTCTCACTGCGCTGTGTGCGCTTGTATTTGTGGGATGTGCGACAGGACCGAAAGACTACCCGGGAGGAGAATTAGGAAACAACGGCAGCCTTATTGATTATTACTATGCGCCACACCTGATAGCCAAAGGGCAGGTAACGAACGAGCAGGGCGAACCGCTTGAGGGAATACGCGTGGCTATCTATGGTGTGCGCGAGGAGACGGAAAAAGATTTGCTGACCTATAATTACAACCTGACCGACAGCGCCGGCGAATATACTATAGTGCGCTATGCCGGAAGAAAAACCTTGACCGAAGTGACACTGGTGGCAACCGATACAACCAACGTCTATGCCGAGCAAACCATCTTTGCTCCGGTTGTTTATGAGCAGGTTGAAACAAAGTACGGCAATAAATATAACGTTATAGTAACGGCAGATTTTGTACTTCACAGCCGTTAGTATCTTTTTTGTGTAGTACCTTCGAGGATATGCAAATTTTTTGTAGTACTTCGGACTCCGCCTTGCTTTGCAATTCCCCCGAAGGTCCGTTCGCATTTTCGTGCGAACGACAATCCTTTGTGCCAAAATACACGCTTATGCGAGCATAGACTATTATTTTTGCACAAAGTATTGTACATTCCAAAAATTTGTAGTACCTTTGCAGCGAATTTGGAGTAGAACGCCAAATCGAAAAAGAAGCGATATTTGATATGTATGCGGCAAAGGGTTAGAGGCAAACAAAGAAAAAAGCACCTACGACCTGCGTAAGTGCTTGACTTTCTTTTGCGCTCCCTCTAGGACTTGAACCTAGGACCCCCTGATTAACAGTCAGATGCTCTAACCGACTGAGCTAAGGAAGCTAACATAAAAAAGCGCTTCTTTTCAAAAGCGGGTGCAAAAGTACTGCTTTTTTTTGACATGTGCAAATTTTTTGCGAAAAAAATCGCATTTGGGCAACATTTTTTTGATAACAACTATATTTTCATATAAAAAACAACAATAATGAAGAAAGTATTAGGATTAGGTAACGCCCTGACGGACGTCCTGCTGCAGGTCAGCGAGGACGATTTGCGCGAGTTGGGTTTCCCGAAGGGTAGCATGAACCTTATCTCTATGAAACAAGCTGAAGAGATCCAATTTCGTTTTGCCTCTGTGCGCAAGCGCATGGTGGCCGGCGGTTCGGCCAGCAATACCATCAACTGTATTGCATCGCTGGGCGGTAAGGCTGCCTTTATAGGCAAGATAGGCAACGACGAAGTGGGCGATTTCTACCGCGAGGATATGATAAAGAATGGCGTGAAGCCGATACTGCTGCTATCCAAGGACACTATGTCCGGTTGCTCGATCGTGCTCATCACGCCTGACGGCGAGCGCACGTTTGCAACCTATCTGGGTGCCGCAGCCGAACTGTGCGCCGATGACATCCAGAAAGACGCCTTCAACGGATATGATATATTTCATATAGAGGGCTATCTGGTTCAGAACCACGAGTTGATAGAGAAAGCTATCCGACTGGCCAAAGAGGCAGGATGTATGATCTCGCTGGATCTGGCGTCGTACAATGTGGTCAACGAGAACCACGCATTCCTCAAGGGACTGGTGAAGCAGTATGTGGATATAGTATTTGCCAACGAAGACGAGTCGTTCGCCTATACGCACCTGAACCCGGAGGAGTCGGTGCAGATGATAGCCGAGCAATGCGACATAGCCGTGGTGAAGGTAGGTAAGAACGGATCGTACATCCAGCAAGGCAGCAAGCGTCACCACATAGGCGCCATCACCACCAGTTGTACGGACTCTACGGGAGCAGGTGACCTCTTTGCCGGAGGTTTCCTCCACGCGCTGAGCGATGGATTTGATATCCGCCGTTGCGCAGAGATAGGTACGATAGCCGCAGGACGCGTGGTAGAGATAGTGGGCACTAAACTTAGCGAAGAGACATGGGACGAGATTCGTCGTATATGCGCGCTCTACCGCGGGTTTATGCAGAAATATGACAAGGATTAAATGATAGGATAAATTATGAAATATATTCTCTTACCTTTCTATTGGATTTACCAGTATGTGATAGCATGGCCTATTCTGGTGTTGCTGACTATGTTCACGGGTATTTTCACTGTCTGCACGGCCCGCTGGCGCAATGCAGAGTTCGTGCACAAGGAGCAGCAGTTCTGGTCGCGTGCGTTCTTCCGACTCATGTTCATCCCCGTTTCGGTGGATGGAGCCGAGCATATCCAACCGGGTCAGAGTTACGTCTTCGTAGCTAACCATCAGTCGATGTTCGATGTATGGTTGGTTTACGGCTGGCTGCCGGTTATCTTCAAATGGTTGATGAAGGCCGAGTTGCGCAAGGTGCCGTTCATCGGTAGCGGTTGCAAGGCAGCGGGCCACATCTTCGTAGAGCGTCGCAGTGCGAAGGCAGCGTTGGCTAGTCTGAAGGAAGTGGAGAAGCAGTTGACCGGCGGTGTGTGCACCGTCATCTTCCCCGAAGGAACGCGTACGCTGACCGGCGAGATGGGACGATTCAAACGCGGAGCCTTTCAGATAGCTATTGATCTGGGTCTGCCGGTTATACCGCTGTCGCTCGACGGTTGCTACGATGTGCTGCCTAAAGGCCGTCTGTACGTCAAGCGTCATCCGGTGCATATGCACATAGGCGAGCCGATCGACCTGAAGCAATTCAAAAACGCAGAAGGCAATATAGACGGCGACGCGGCTATAGAGGCAGTGCGCAATGCAGTATTGAAAGGGATCAAGGGCTAAAGGCGAAAGGACGAAAGGTTAAAGGGGTGTTGTTTTCGGAAATCATAGGACAAGAGGCTGTCAAGCAGCAGTTGCGGCAAGCAGCGCGCGAGGGACGTATACCCCATGCGCAACTCTTTGCCGGACAGGGCGGGGTAGGTAAACTCCGTCTCGCTTTGGCTTATGCCCAATACCTCAACTGCCCGCACCGCACCGATGACGACAGTTGCGGCCAGTGTCCGACCTGCCTGCAGTACAAGAAACTGCAACACCCCGATCTGCACTTCGCTTTCCCGATAGTCAAGACCGATGCGGGCGACACGTGCGACGCCTATATGGAGCAGTGGCGCGATATAGTGCTGAGCAAGGGTTATTTCGATCTGGACGACTGGTACAAAGCACTTGGCGTTGAGACCAAGCAGGGAATAATCTATGAGAAAGAGAGTGGGGAAATACTGCGCAAACTGAGTCTGAAGTCGTTCGGCGAAGGCTACAAGGTGATGATAGTCTGGCAGCCGGAGAAGATGAATACCATCTGCGCCAACAAGTTGCTCAAACTGCTGGAAGAGCCGCCGGAGAAGACCGTTTTTCTCTTTGTGAGCGAACATCCTGAGCAACTGCTATCGACCATCCAGTCGCGCGTGCAACTGATACGTGTGCCGCGTCTGCCCGAACAGACTATAGCTGAGGCTCTGGTGGGTGACGGCATAGATGCGTCTGCGGCCGGCGACATAGCGCGCATAGCCAACGGCAGTTATCTGCAGGCACGCAAGAAAGCAAGCGAGACAGAAGAGAACCAGCAAGAATTGCGTGATTTCATAGCACTCTTCCGCGACGCTTATACTGTGGGCGTGATCAACGACCCGCAAAAGAAATTAGAATCGCTCAGTCGGCTGCGCCAGTGGAGCCAGGACATGGCGGACAGCAAGGTGGGTCGCGAGAAGCAGAAGCATTTTCTCCAATATGCCCAACAACAGGTGCGCGAGAACTATATACGCAATCTGGGACAGCCGGAACTGAACTACCAGATGGCGGGCGAACGCGATTTTTCCGTTCGGTTTTCGCCCTTCATCCATGACGGCAATGTGGAGCAAATAATGAATCAACTGGCACTGGCAGAACGGCAGATAGAGCAGAACGGCAATGCGAAGATTATATTTTTTGACCTCTGCCTGCAAATGATAGTACTGATCAAGATAAAGAAACAATAACAAAACACATGAAAAAATATATTGTAGGAAACGAAAATCATGAACTTGGAGCAGCGGCAACCAAACGCAACTCAGCACATATGCTGCCCGTTAGTGACTGGCTCTGCGATCTGCCGGAGAACACTCAGTTGACAGACCTTATCGAAGTACAGTTCAAAAATACGCGCAAGGGATATTTCCACAACAGCCAACATCTGCCTTTGGAGAAAGGCGTGACAGTGGTGGTTGAGGCTAATCCCGGTCAGGACTTGGGTGAAGTGGTGCTCACCGGCAAATTGGTGGAACTGCAGATGAAGAAGAACAAGATCGAATCGTCGCGCTACGAGGTGCGCCAAGTTGTACGAATAGCTACCGAACAAGATATAGAGCGCGCCAAGCAGGCGCACGCACGCGAGCAAGAAACGATGATCAAGGCACGCCAACTGGCCAAATCGCTCGGTCTGGAGATGAAGATAGGCGATGTAGAATACCAGGGTGACGGCACCAAGGCCATCTTCTATTATATTGCGGACGGTCGTGTGGATTTCCGCCAACTGATCAAAGTGTACGCCGAGACATTCCGTATCCGTGTGGAGATGAAGCAGATCGGTGCGCGTCAGGAGGCAGGCCGTATTGGCGGAACAGGTCCGTGCGGTCGCGAACTGTGTTGCTCGACATGGATGATGAACTTCTCCTCTGTAGGTACAGGCGCAGCGCGTTTGCAGAATATATCGCCGAACCCGCAGAAACTGGCGGGCATGTGCGCTAAACTCAAGTGTTGTCTGAACTACGAGGTGCCGGTCTATGAGGATGCATCCAAATCATTGCCTGCGCGCCATACAGCGCTGGAGACGAAAGATGCAACCTATTATCTCTTCTCGACCGACCCGTTGGCAGGACTGGTTACCTATTCGTCGGACCAACATATAGCAGCCAATCTGCAGACAATCACGACACAACGCGCACACGACATCATCGCTATGAACCGCCGTGGCGAAAAGCCCGATACGCTGGAGGGCACACGCGCGTCGGTGGTATCGGAAGTAGGTTACCAGAATGTGGTCGGACACGACGATGTAACGCGTTTTGACCGCAAACGCAATAACAATAAGCGCGAGCGTCGCGACAACAATAACAAGCGTGAGCGCCGCCCTAATAAAAACAACAAGCAACAATGAGTAAGTATCTGTCTATCTTCATAGTAGCTATTGCGCTGGCTTTTGTCGGATGTCAAACCGACATTGTCTACAGCCGATTCAATACCATCCCTTCGGGGCAATGGCACACCGACTCCATTGTGCGCTTTGAGGTGCCGATCACGGATACCAAAGCCACCTATCGCACCATCGTCTATGTGCGCCATACAGAGCGCTACCCTTATCAGAACATGTGGCTCTATATAGGCAATGCGGCTCGTCGCGACACGATTGAGTTCTACCTAGCGGATGATCGTGGACGATGGTTGGGCGATAGCCACAACGGCTTTATCGAGATGCCGGTGCTGATAGACGAGAATCGTCAGTTCAAAGAAACAGGCACCTATGTGTTTGAAGTTCAGCACGGTCTGCGAGATTCCGTTCTGCGCGGTGTGTCTGATGTAGGATTCGAAGTGATACGCGTTGAATAAATGGGAAAGAACAAACTGAAAAAATTCGCAGAGATGGAGACATTCACCAATGTCTTCCAGTGTGTTGCGCGCGAACTGAACGACATGCAGCGTGCTCAGGCGGAGACCGAGTCGCCTCGTCATGAGATGGCGGGTCATTGGCGCGAACGCTATTTCCACAACGATAATCCTATTGTGATGGAGTTGGGCTGCGGCCGTGGCGAATATACGGTGGGTTTGGCTCGTCGCTATCTGAACAAGAATTTTATCGGCATTGATATCAAAGGAGCACGCATGTGGGCGGGTGCCAAAGAGGCAGAATTGACGGGACTGAAGAACGTAGCCTTTCTGCGTACGAACATAGAAGTAATCACTTCTTTCTTTGCCGCAGGCGAAGTGGATGAGATATGGATTACGTTCTGCGACCCGCAGATGAAGAAAGCGACCAAACGCCTGACAAGTACCTATTTCATGCAGCGTTACCAGCAGATAGTGCGTCCGGACGGTTTGATTCACCTGAAGACCGACAGTCCGTTCCTTTATACCTATACGTGCGAGATGGTGCGACTGAATGCTTACCCGGTGTTGTGCAACACGGATGATCTGTATGCGCAGAATACCGATACGGCGGAACAGCAAGAGCGACTGGATGACGCGCGCGCGCTGCAAACCCACTATGAGAAGCAGTGGTTGGACCGCGGACTGACCATCAAATACCTGGAGTGGCAACTGACGCACAAGACGGCATTTGAGGAACCGGTGATTGAGATAGAGCACGATACGTATCGTTCCTATGGCCGCAATTATACTACAGGCCAGAAGTAAGTTGATAGACTATATCGCTCCCGTATTTGTCTCGGGAATGACTAAGAATCATTAAGAATGATTAAGAATCACTAACGTTGATTTTTTGAACACAGCGTTCGAAATTCCCCACAAATAATCGAAAAAAGCAGTCCTAAGACTGCCTTTTCGCTTTATATACGGCTTTCGCCTTTATAATTCGCTTTTGTACATTGTACATTGTCCCTATGTACATTACTTTACCTCTTGACCTTGGAGGGTATAGGTTTTCTCGCCGCGTTGGATGAGGATTTGTCCGTCTTTGATGAACGTATGGTAGTATGGCTTTCCATTTTGTGCCGGATTCTCTATAGCCGTTTCCAACTGCGTTGCAAAGGCACCTTCGATTGTATTAATCACTTTCTCGTTTTCATCCTGAACACTCATCTTGTAGTAATAGGTCGTATTGACATCCAAATTAGTGATGGTATATGAGAAACTTTCTTGCGTCTTTGTCTGTCGTCTTGGTGCATGGTTGGCATAATTAGCCTCAATTAGTTGTCCGTTTTGGTTGAATGAAGCCGTGCAGAACGGAATAGTGCGAGCCAGATCGGTATATACAGTGAGCATGTAAGTAAAACCTTTCTCATCCATTGGCCACGTAAAAATGGCGGAATTGGAGGATGAATGAACATAGGATGAGTTATCTGTGCATCCTAAAGTAAAGTACGCATAGCCGGAATGTCCTCCCTGCGCGCAATCCATAGTGGTGAAACGAACAATGATATTCTTACCTTGATAATAACTTAGATCAATATCTAATGAGGTCCACTCTTTCCAAACCACATCATCTAGAGTTTGGGCAACAATTCGATCTGTTAAATGCCATCCTTGTTGCTCGGCTTCTGATGTAAGTGAATATTGTTCTCCGATTTCTGAATCATTCTGTCGTAATACATCGCTGCAATTTAAATCAACTGCTCCGGTACTATTAATGGTCTGTCCGTCAACCATCACATTGAGTTTGAAACGAGGATTATTTGCTTCCGGATGGTTAGGTGCTTCCAAAATAGGCAGATACTTAATACGAAGAGCCGAATAATCGTTCGTGTCAACTGTAATTGAATATTCAATACGCTCTGTTTCTGCGTTAACGTCCCAATTGCCCAAACGAACAGAAGCCAATTCGCCGTCCGGCACAGTTTTAGCTAAATTGCCGGTGCGTGGGTCTGTTTCATTACAATCGGAATGTACTGTATGGCGGCTTTTTATTGGAAATGGTCCAAAATCTATCGGATCTACTTTAATATAATTATTGAATGTCAGCGTATTATTTACCATACGGTCACCAATATAACAATCAGCATTTTCCAAATTGAGAAAATCCACACATAATTGGTCTGGATAATAGAGAAGTTTGGAAACAATCTTCTTTAGACCATAAGAGCCATTTCCACACGCAGCACGCACAACGAAATCTGTTTGGCCTACCGGAAGTCCGGAGAATGAAGTCTGATTGCCGGATACAATTTGAGGACCAAACCAAGTGTTCGTCTCGTACGAATAGGCAGTTACTTCGTAATTGGAAGCTGTTCCATTCCATGACAATTGGACAGAGGAGCCCTGCGTAACAATGGTCAAATCAGTAGGTGCTGCACATGGGGTAACATTGGAAATGGCGATATTATCAATCATTGCGCCATATTGTTGTGTTTGAGTGGTCCCATTAGTCCATATAAAAGCCAAATAGTGCGGTTTGCCATCGCATTTTGCGTTTGGAATGGTTGCAGAATACTGTTGCCATGTGCTAGTACAAGGCAAGTTGTATTCAACCATATAGTCTACATATTGTGTTGGCACGCAATTGACTAATCCGGAAAGAACTTTGACTGTATCGAGAACAAGTTCTCCATTCTTGTTCTCTATGCTATCCATCAATGGAATCCATAATAAGGAAACACCGTCATAAACGCTTCCTACTCGGTAGTCAAAAGTAATAGTATAATCACCGGAAGCTAGGTGATCGAGCGAAATAGTATCATATGCGAACACCGAACAAGAATTATTCGTGTAGTGCGCATTTTGGCCGCCATCATCAGAAATATAGAGACCATATTGACCATTATGAGCAGAGTTGCCCAGTGCGCCAATATACCATTTGTTAACGAGTCTGTCTGCAATGAATGAGTTGACTGTAGGATTTAATACCCATCGATTGCGTGCGTTTTCGGATTCAAAATTACAAAAGTAACTCGTTGTTGCTTGTGCATGTGCAGTTAGCGCAATAACTGCGAATAATACTTTGAAATGTAGTTTCATAATTGTACCTATTGTTGTTAATTTGTTATACATATAAAAAAGCGTGCGCTTTACGTTCGCTTCATTTGATTTTCTGAGGTTCTGGACTACCTTACTTATTCAAATTTACGCACGGAAAACTCACGCTGGAACGTGAGCGTGCATAAACCGTGACCTGAATAAGTAATTTTCTTGAAAGTGTCCAGTTTTCAGAAAATCAAGTTCTGGCTTATTACGCTATACCAGGCACACACATGTGCCGATGTTATTTTGTGACTGCAAAAGTACTACATTTTTCTGACATATGCAAGAAATAATTGTAGAAAATAGAAATAGGGTGCTTCTATATGGGTTATAATAACAACAAGAGCCGGCGGTGCCGACTCTTGTTGTTTATACGTTGTGTACTTATTCGCCTAGAACTTATAGGTTATTCCGAGTAGGAAATTGATACCCTCTGTGGTATAGCCGTAGTAGATATCGTTTTTGCGGCTGAGCCAGTTGTTCACTTGGAGGAACAAGCTCAGATTAGGCTTTGGCGCAGGGCGTACTGTCAAGCCTTTGTCCTTCTCCAGAGCTCTGGCAGCGCGACCAACCCATGTCTCGTATTGTACTCCGAGTGCCAATTCAATAGTAGGCTTGAGCAGGTGCTCACCATCGGTGGCCAGAGCCAGACGGCTACCGGCAACATAGTTATCCGAATAGAATGACCAGTGCTTGCTGATTCGTCCGTCAAGACGCAGACCGATCTCCCAATTAGCACGATCATAAACGGTGGTATCACCGCTCCAGAAATAGTAGTCTCCGTAGAGGTTGAGGCGTACGATATCCTGGTAGTGGTAGCTGATCTGACCACCCACTTTAGCACGTTGGTAATTGGTGAAGAAGAAATCGAAGTCACCGGGTGCAAACGATATGCCGAGCGGAGTATAAGGAGTAGCCGTTGTGGTGGCTATCATCACTTCCTGATCCATCATATAGGCGTAGCCTCCGTGCAACTCAAAGAGCAGGTCACGGTATGGTCGGATATGCAGACCCAGTTCTGCGTCAATCGGCGTATATGAGTCTGAGTGATGGTCGATTATTCCGGCATGTATCAGTCGGTAACGATTGTTCTCCATGAAGCTCTGCAGGCTACCGATGCCCAGGTGTCCCGTAGCGTCGGCATAGAACGTGAGCCAGTGTTTAGCCACCTGCGCCTCCATTCGTATATGCGGTGATGGAGCGAAAGCAAGATCTTCTACACCGGACAGGCTGTTCTTTCCCTTACCGATATTCATATCAATATTCACACCCAGATGGACCAGAATACGGTTGCCGTGGTATGCATAGTAGGGCTCAATGCGGATGTTGTGACGGTTGTTGTAGAGCGAATCGTCAATCACCGCGCTCAGCGACCCGAGTTTCATGAAGTTGTTCTGCACATAGATATTGGTACCTATATGGTGTGCCTCGTTGTGCCAGTCGAGATCCAGGTGCGAACGTACCTGATGTTCGGTCACAGCACCTACTTTGGAGAACAAGGCATAGCCCGTCTGGAAGCGATACTTGAAATCCTGGGTGGCGTTCGCCTTCAGGCCGAAATAAGCCTCAGCCGTCCACAGACATGTCTTGTCCAAAGCAGTGAGCGAATCATTAGGGTAGAGAATCTTATCTTTCTCCCAGGCACCCGGCGCAGTCAGCGTGTAGTCATAGAAATGACCGTACTTATGGTAGTAGATGTTACCACCGTTGAAGCCGAAATAGAGGGTGCACGTGTTGAACGGATGGTTGAAATCCAAACCGAGTTTCGATTTGCTCATAGCACGTTTGCCCCACTGCGCGCGGTGATGCATATAGACATCGAGAATACTGTTCTTGTTGTCATCCAGATGGTATCCGAAATCGAAGAGCGTATTGGCATGACCTATTCCGCCACGCAGATAGCCGTTGCTCGGATGTGCGTCGGCGAAGCGTACGGACTGAGAGAGTAGCGGGTTGAAGTTTGTGCCGAGCGATATTTCGCCGGCGTAGTTGGAGTACTCCACTTTGGCCGGTTCGATATTAGTCTCTACGACAGCCGGTTTGGTAGCCACTTTGCCCGCAGCCTGTATGATAGGTTGGAAATCGCGCTCAACGGTCACACTACGATTGAGAGTGGAATCGCTTTGCGCAAAAGTATTCAGTCCGACTAACAATAATATATTGCATATAACAAATCGTTTCATCTTAGTCCTCCTCTTCATTGTTGTTTACTACGGCTTGTTCCTTCTTGTCCAATTCGGCCAAACGTGCTTTGACGATAGACTGGATGTCATCGCCCTGCTGCATATAGTTCTGCTGCAGAGCCAATAGATATTGGCGTGCCTGGAAGTTCTCGCCCCGATACAGATTGATGTCGCTGAGCAAAACGAGTGCGCGTGCCAGCCAATACTGCTGTTGCGTATTCATTTGGGTGAAGCTCATCACCTCTGATTCAGCCTGGTCTATCTCGCCCTGTTCGAACAGTGTCTGTGCCAGCAGATACTTAGCCTCAGCACCTTGCGCCGTGCGCACCTCTGTTGCCAGTGTCTGCAGGTCGGCTTGTGCCAAACTCCACTGCTTGAGTGCCACATATGCTTTAGCACGGTTGTAGATGGCTTCGCGGCGTGTCTCTTCGTCCACCGGAGTATCGCTCAGTATCTGTTCCGCTATATCAATAACGGACTGATGACGGTCGAGGTGGTAACTACAACGCAGCACACCGAGGCGTGCGATACGAGTGTTCTCACGAGTGGACGCCAGTGTGTTCATTCGATAGAAAGCCTCCAAAGCGCCGTTCCAATCCTTCTTGTCATAACAGATCTCGGCAACGCGTACCGTGGCTTCTTCCTGGTACGGGTTGGAAGACGACTCTGCCAGTTTCTTGTATTGTGCCAATGCTTCGGATGTCTTGCCCAGACGATAATACGAGTCGGCCAAGTAGTAGCAAGCCGTCGTACAATAGCGACCGCCGGTGCAATACTGCTTCAGGTAACTGTTGAGCGACACCGATGCCTTCTGGTAAGCAGCCTGCATGTACTGCATTTCGGCTGCGGCAAAGAGCAGTGAGTCCTCCTGGGTGGTGACATTCATGTTCATCTTAGCCAGGCTCTTGGTATAGTTGAGATACTCATCCACTTTGCCCTGCTCGACATACAATGCCTGCAGAGCATCTAGAGCGGTATAGGCTTCTTCGGTGGTCGGGAATTTCTCGATGGTCTGGCGGTAAGCCATAATAGCCTGATCATTCTGCTGCAAGTTGCGGTAGAGCATAGCGCGCTCCAATGCAGCTTTGCGTGCCAACGATGATTGCGGGTAGTTCTTGAGCAATTGCTCGTAGGTCACGATAGCGCCGCGCTCGTCATCCTGCTGCAGCTGTGCACGCGCAATCTCGTATACGCCATCGTCAGCATAGTCTGACTTAGGATAGCGGCTGACGAGCGTGCGCATGACGGATATCTTGTCTTTGTATTTGTGTTGCAATCCCAATGCGTAGCCGCGCTGGAAGAGCGCATAGTCTGCACCCGATGACTGCATGTTGCTGACCTGGGTATAGTAGGAGATAGCCTTCTGGAAATTTCGGTTGTTGAAATAGCAGTCGCCTATACGGTTGAGAGCATCAGCATAAGTCGGGTCGCTGGTCTTAGCGGCATCAATGAAGATGGAGAAAGCCTCGCGTGCCTTGTCATACTGGCCCTGCGAGAAAGCGCAATAACCTTGCAGATAGCGTGCCACGGTGTAGTTCTTCGAACGCTTGACATCCGAACGACCGAAGAAAGCCTTGAGGTCTTTCTCGCAAGCCTTGAAGTCATGGAGACGATAATAGGCCTCAGCACGCACATAGTACGCCTCGGTGGTATATTTGCCGGACTCGCCGTTGTGCTTGATCACCTCGGTCATCCATTCTACGGACTGATCCATCTTGCCCTGCAAGAAGCAGTCGGCTCCCAATTGGTAGCGCAAGTACTGCTTGGTCTCCAGCATTTTTGAGGTAGGATTACTGATTGAGTCGAGCGTAGCAATAGCCGCTGCGTAGTTCTTGCTGCGCATGAGTGCATCGCTCAGGAGACGATAGATCTTACTCTCATATTTCGAGTTCGGGAATGTATGGATGAAGTCGTTGAAGGCACGCACCGACTCTCCCAGTGCGCTCGATGACTGGTAGGTGCAGAGTGTGTAGTTGTAGCTGGCCTCCTCAGTGATGGCAGGTGTCAGTTTATAGTTGACAGCCGCCTGGTAGGACAACTTAGCCTGTTCGGGTTGGCCGAGTTTGACGTAAGCGTTACCCATAGTCAGACAAGCGGCCTCGGAGAGCGTGTCCGGATCCTGCTTGATCTGCTTGAGGTACTTCACAGCATCGGCATACTCGCCTACCTTGAACTTGGATGTTCCCAGCATATAGAGGTCTTCACGCAGCAGCACGAAGCCCTGTGCCTTGAACGAGTCGCTGTACTTCTTCAGATTGTCGGCAGCCTGACGATAGTCGCCTTTGTGGTAGGCCATTTCGCCTAATAAGCGGTGTAATTCTCCTTTATTCTCGCTATCCGGTTGTTCGCGAATGAGGACAGCGGCCTTTTTGGCTGCTTCGTCATATTCGCCTTTGGCGTAGCAGATTTGTACCAAATAGAATGGTACAGTCTTTTGATACTCGGGCGTTTTTTCCAGTTGACGGAATATAGGCAATGCTTCGTCATAGCGCTGCATTTTGTACATGCAGTACGCGTAGTAGTACGATCCGCGCAAAGCATGGCGTCCTTCTTCAGCCTTGTTCAACTTGCTGAAGTAGCCTGCTGCACGCTTGTACTCATCCGACATGAGGTAGGCATAGCCGCAATAGAAAGAATAGTCATACTGGTGGTCGCGCTGCAACGCTTTGACGTCCACGATTTCTAAGATCTTCAAGCCCTGCTTGTAGTGTTCCTTCTCTATTTGCAGTACTCCCTGCATAAACATCACCTCGTTCTCATACGTGGTGTAGGGATAGGTCTGCAGATAGTTCTTCAGGTCGCGCTGCAGCAGTTTGTCTCGACCGCTGAAGCGGGCAGCAAGAGCATTGTAATCTGTTTCCATCGCCGTAGTCTGGGCATTGACGCCCAGACTAACGAGACAGAAAAGGGAAAATAATAGTTTTCGCATATTAAAAACAGGCTAATGGCCCAATGGCTTGTTGCTGATCAAGAGCAACAATTATCGTGCCAACTTGATTTCATTCCACATCTCGAGCAGTATCTCTTGTGCATCGCCGGCATCGTGCATCAGCGCGCAACGGTTGATAGTGCTCAAGTCAGGATAATAAACAGGGTTGAGGTTCAACTCGTGAGGATCCAGCGTCTCGTCACCTATCTGAATCGGTTCTTCGCCGAAGAAATAGCTGGCGTCAACAGTCTGCGGCCACTCTTCCTCATCATTTTGCTCCTCCAGGATAGCTGCAGCAGCGTCCTTTCCGCCAACGCAGCTAACATAGCCGATCTCATCCATGTTTGCGAGTGCATTGTCAGCACGGCACATATAGTCGATGAAGTAGGTGGCTGCCTTCACGTTCTGAGCGTACTTAGGAATAACCCAACCGTCGAACCATACATTCGAACCCTCGTTAGGAACAATATAATCGAGCATAACGCCCATCTCAGCAGCCTCTTCGATAGCGAACTGTGCGTCGCCAGACCAGCTGAGGTTGAGCCATGCTTTGCCCTTGGTCATCTCTTCCTTACCGAAGTCCACTTCCCATCCGCATACTTGCTTCTTCGCTTGCAGCAACACTTGCTTAACAGCCTCAACGCGCTCAGGAGTGATATTGCGCACCAGTTCGTCACGATTGACGGTACCTGCCTCCAACTGATCGCGGAAAGCGTAGAGCACCAATACCGAATAAACATCGCGGAAGGCGTCTTTCATCAGAATGCGGTTCTCGAACTTCGGATTGAGGATGGCGCCCCACGAAGCCAGTTCCTCGGCGTTGACGAACTGCGGGTTGTAGATGAAGCCGGTGGTTCCCCACATATAACCTGCGGTGTAGTCGCTCACCTTGATGTCAGCGCCCGGAGCCATCTGCTGGAACTTGTCAACCACGAACGGCGAGATATTGTCGAAATACCAGATGCTGTCGGCAATCAGGTTTTTCTGAATAGGAATCAGCAAATCCTTCTTCAGCATGCGCTCGATGATATACTCTGACGGGCAGAATACATCGTAGTCCTCGTGACCAACCTCAATCTTAGTGAGTGCGGTCTCGTTGATATCGAAGGTCTCATAAACAATCTCTACCTTCTCACCGGTTTGTTCGTAGTACCACTGCTCGAAGCCTTCTTTCACATCCTCGTTGATGTAGTCGGCCCAGTTGAGCACTTTCAGTTGGTGAGCGCGGTCGTTACCGCCGCACGAACAGAGAACAACTGCCGCAAGGGCAATAAGGGAAAAAATTGATTTACGCATAGTTGTATTATTTTTGTTTCTTTTTTTCTTTGATGTTAATAAAAATGAGTACACTGAGCATCACCAGCAGAATGATGGTGAATAGCGGTCTCAGTTCCGGAGTCAAACCACCCTTGCGGGCATCTGAATAGATGAAGGTACTCAGGGTCTCCAGTCCTCCCGAGCCTTTGGTGAAGAAGGTAACGCCGAAGTCGTCCACCGACAAGGTCAGAGCCAAGATGAATCCACTCAGCATGCCCGGCCACAATTCCGGAAGCATCACCATGCGCAGTGCTTGCGCCGGTGTTGCGCCGAGGTCGAGAGCTGCCTCATAGGTATTCGGGTTCATGCGGCTCAGACGTGGCAGAACGCTCAGCACCACATATGGCGTACAGAAGACCACATGGGCGATGCACACTGTTGCCAGACCCTGGCTGAAGCCGAGTGCTACGAAGAGCAGGAACAGCGATATACCCGTGATGATATCCGGGTTGATCATCGGCACCGAGTTCAGGAAACTGACCACTTGGCGTTGGCGTGCGCGCATGTTGAAGATACCTATAGCTGCCAATGTTCCCAGCAAGGTGGAGCAGACAGCTGCTATCAATGCGATCACAACGGTGTACACCAGTGCGCTATTCAGTCCGGCGTCTGCGCGACCGGAGAACAAGTTGACATACAGGTCGAACGAGAAGCCCGTCCAGTTACCCAATATCTTGCTCTCGGTGAACGAGAAGACGGCAATCAGTGCAATCGGCGCATAGAGAACCAGCAGCAGCAACCATAAGTAGAGTTGCGAACCGATGTGTCGGCGCATTCCTACACGTTTGCGACGCAAGGTCTCGCGTTGCGCAGAAGGCAACAGTCGTTCCGCGCGGCGGCGATAGAAGACGAACACAGCGTAGATGATACCGGCTATCAGCAATAGACCGGCCAGTATCCATCCCATCCATGCTACTACGTGAGACGGTTTCTGAGTGTGGACAACAACATATTCGATGAACGCGTTGCGGCCGTTCTGAACCAACACACGTTGTGTGCGGTTCTTCGACTCCTTGCTATTGCGCCAGACAGTCCATGTCACTTCGTACTCGTCGGTGTAGCTGTAGACGCTATCGCCCCAAGCACGTATAGCAGGCGTATTGTCGCGTGCGAAAATGACATCAAGACTATCGTAAGTACTATATTCGCACACGCATCTGCGTTTGCCCTCATAGAGGCTGATATTCACTTTCTCTGCCTGATATGTGATAGGGAAAGTGTCCAAAAGCAGTACCGGGTCGTCCGAAGCCACGCGAATCTCGTAGGTCAGGTTCGACTGCGCCATCATACTTATGCAGAGCAACAGCATAAGTCCTATAACCTGTAATCTATAACCTATAACCTTCGTCATCATACCAGTCCTCCTTTCTGATCATCCTTGGCGTCATGTTCGCCGAAGAAGGATGTAACACCGATGATAACAAGCAGTACGAGTGACAATACTGCGCCGTAGTTGAGCAGGTCGGTTGTCGTGATATAGTCCTGAATCAGCGAACCGAACAACTTGATGTTGTTGTGCGTCAACAACTCGGCGATGGCAAACGTACTGACAGTAGGCATAAACACCATCACTATTCCACTATACACACCCGGCAAGGACAGAGGCACGATCACCTTCCAGAAACATTTCCAGCGGTTGGCGCCCAAGTCTTGAGCCGCCTCAACGAACGAGCGGTCCATCTTCTGCAGTGTATTATAAATCGGATAAATCATGAAGGGCAGATAGTCGTAGCACAGACCGAACAACAATGCGCCTTCGCCCAGAGGCAGGCCGCACATGTTGAACAGTTCGACAGTGGCTACGGTACGCAGCAGGAAGTTGATCCACATAGGCAGGATGAACAACATAGCCATCACTTTCGGCGTGCGGTAGTCGGCCGACGCCATGATGTATGCGGCCGGGTAGCCCAGCAGCAGACAGATGGCTGTGTTGAACACGGCTATCATCACCGAGTATAGGAATGTGCTGATAGCCTCGCTATGTGTGAAGAACTTAGCGAAGTTGCGGAGCGTGAAGTGTCCGTCTATGTCCGTGAAGGCATAAACAGCCACTAATACCAACGGCAGCAACACAAACAGCGCCATGAAGAGGATATACGGCCAGGCCCACGTTCTTCGTGACGACACTATTTGAATGAACTTACTCATTTTCTTCTTCGCCGGTTGGTTCGTCTAACTTACTGATCAGAATATCACTCTTCGGAATCACTATACCCACGCGGTCGCCGTCATCCCATACATCGTTGGTATTGACAAACAAGTCGTAGCCTGTATCGGTGCGGATGGTCAGGTGGAAGTGATTGCCCTTGAAGAGAATGAAATGCACCTCGCCGGACAGCGTTCCTTCTTCCTCGTAGTCTTGCAGATCGACCGAGCGGAACGGTACTCGAACGCGCACTTTCTCGCCTGCCTCAAAGCGCTCTATCTGCTGCGGGGTAACTTCCCACTCAGCATCCATGAAGCGCACTTTGCCGTTCTTGAGCACTTCGCCCTCCAGATAATTGTAGATATAGTGCTCCTTGTGCATGATCTGTATATCTTCCGGCTTCACCAGCATACCTATCTCCGTTCCCGGCAGGTACTCGTGGTAGTCCTGAATGAGGAACTCGTATCCGTCCGGAGTCAGCACACGCATCTCATAGTGTACGCCCTTGAAGATACAGCTCTCCACTTTGCCGTACCACTTGGTGAACTTACCCTTAGGGAGGCGATCTTCTACATCTTCATCCTCCTGGTCCAGCACTTTGCCGCGCTTCTCGAGAGACTTGTCCCAGATATAGATATCCTCAGGACGGATAACTACATCCACAGGCTTGTTCTCGCCGAAGCCTTCGTCAATACAGTCAAATTCTTGTCCGCAGAAGCTGACTTTGCGGTCGCGGATCATCGTTCCAGAGAGAATATTGCTCTCGCCGATAAAGTCCGCCACGAAGCAGTTTTGCGGTTCGTTATATATGTCGGTAGGGCTACCGATCTGTTGTATCTTACCTTCGCTCATCACTACCACGCGGTCGCTCAGTGTCAGCGCCTCTTCTTGGTCGTGGGTAACGTAGATGAAGGTAATACCTAGTTTCTCGTGCAATTCCTTCAACTCAATCTGCATGTCGTGACGCATCTTCAGGTCGAGTGCCGACAGCGGTTCGTCGAGTAGCAACACTTCGGGCTCGTTCACGATAGCTCGTGCTATAGCCACACGTTGTTGCTGGCCACCGCTCAGGGTGTCCACTTCACGCTCTTCGTAACCGGTCAGGTTGGCCATCTTCAATGCACGGCGCACTTTCTTCTTGATAGTGTCCGGATCTTCTTTCTTTAGTTTCAGGCCGAAGGCAACATTGTTAAATACGTTTAGGTGGGGAAACAACGCGTATTTCTGGAATACGGTGTTCACGGGACGCTTGTAAGGTGGTGTTTGAGTCACATCTTCACCCTTCAGCAATATATCGCCTGAACTGGCGACTTGAAAACCTGCTATGCACCTGAGCAGGGTAGTTTTTCCGCAGCCCGACGGGCCAAGGATAGTGACGAACTCGCCTTTCTCTACTTGAAGGCTGACGTCATTCAGTGCATACTTGCCATCCTCGAATTGTTTCGAGACATGGTTCACTTCAATGATAAACTTTTGTTTTGCCATTTCTTTAATGTGATAGGAATCTCCAATGTAAACAAGTCTCTAAATTGGATTTCGGTAGTCCGAATAATTCATAAATAAATGATTTAGTTAAACAATACGTATCGCACATGTGCCGCGTGCGTAAGCATGGGCATAGTACGTGTACGTGCGCACTCGCGCAAAATCGCGGCAAAATTACTATAAAAATTGCATATACGCAAGAAAATGAGCATTTTTTTGATACTTGTATATCGGAAAGGGCAAAATAGAAGAAAGAGTATATCCGAAAAACAAAAAAAGGAGTCTCGTTTGAGACTCCTTATCGGCTTTGAGCGAATTACTTTGTGCGGCGCTCCTGGATACGAGCTTTCTTTCCGGTCAGCTCGCGCAGGTAGTACAGTTTCGAACGACGTACCTTACCGTACTTGTTCACCGTGATGCTCTCGATGAATGGGCTGTCCATAGGGAAGATACGCTCAACACCTACGTTACCACTCATTTTGCGAACGGTGAAGCGCTTCTTGTCACCGCTACCGTGGATGCAGATTACATCACCGCGGAACTCCTGAACACGCTCTTTGTTACCCTCTTTAATGCGGTAACCGATGGTTACCTGGTCACCTGCCTTGAATGCAGGGAATTCTTTCTTTTCGCCGGCAAATGCTTGCTCAGCAACTTTAATCAAATCCATTCTAATCGCTATTTTTATGGATTATAAACATCACGCTAAGCATTTACTACTATTCGATAGTGCTCATAAAAAGCGCCTCTAATGCAATCGCCAGAGGCTTAACGTGTTCGGCATCTAAATGCCTAACTTCACGGTCGGACCTTAGTCCTCCGTAAAAAGCTGTGCGCAGGATGAGACTCGAACTCACACGATCTTGCGACCACTACCCCCTCAAAGTAGCGTGTATACCAATTTCACCACCTGCGCTTCGTCGCAACTCGCTTGTGACGAAGTTTGTCGCAACACGACAAAAGGTCACCGCGGTTGCTCCTCTCCCCACCGCAAACGCTTCGCTGGTTTGTGTCGGGGACCCCAATAATAAAAAGGAGCATGACGTTCATGAGAACGTCTTGTGCCCAGAACAGGACTCGAACCTGCACCCCTCGCGGCAAGCGCACCTGAAACGCACGCGTCTACCAATTCCGCCATCTGGGCGCGCTTGCATCAATACTTCTCGTGACTCGCGGCAAGCCGCTCGATTACGCCTACGTATTGTGCTACGCTTTTTCGGTCTGCAAAACTA
>JAEEHO010000218.1 GCA_016280845.1 Paludibacteraceae bacterium
CGCCTTGGCGTCATTCAAGGCTTCCTCGATGATCTCGCCAATGCAGTCCTCGTCGCCGTACACGACATTGCGCCATGCGGGGTCAGTCGCTATCGGCTCGTTCGCATCGAAGACGATTACCGCGCTTTCCTCAACCGTTGCGCCGGGCTGCGCATCGCTGCGGAGCCTCACGCGGAAGGATACGTGTCCTTCTCCGCGGCCCGTGGAGTCGTTTGGCGGCAGAAAGCCGTCCTCCGCCCGATCCGGGAAGCCATCAGCCGTGGTTTCGTCCCACGAACGCAAATACCAGACGACGGAGCCGTCCTTGATCGACACCTTTGCCTTAACCCTTGTCGTTCCGTCTGACAGGGCAAAAAGCGACGAGCCCGTGCGCTTCCCCGAGAGCGAGGCATTAAAGCAGTCGCCGACCGCGATTTCGCCAAGCTGCAGTGTCGCCCAGTCCAGCGAGGGATCCATCGGCATCGTCACACGAACTTCCTGGGCGGCGGCGGTTGCGGACGCCTTGTTCTCGAAGTAGATCGTGTACGCCATCCAAGCACCAGACTCGACATAGCGCCGGGAGCCCATTCCGACAGGCCCGACAATCTCATTTGGGTCCATTGACTGAACCGGGCGGATGTTTGCCTGCCCCTGTGGTTTCGCTGGCGGCGGATCGCAAATGCCCGCCAGCGCACTGGCTGTTACAACACCAAACACTCCGGCTAGAATGATTTTCGTCATTTGTTCTCCATTATTCTTTTAATGACAAATGGTCTATTTCTCCACATTTTGCTCTGTCATGTCGGCTTGCAAGAGCACCCGTGATTCTGCACCTTTATAGCGCAGATGGATGTTGTGAATCAAGTATTCGCTTGCTCTTTGGATACTTTTTGCGGATACTTTCCGTACCCAAAGATCAGCAAGACGTTTACAATTATATCCAAGGCGATCAACAAACCGCCCAACAACTTGAATCTTCCTAGGCAAGGGAAGCAAACCCATAACAACACTCCAGCAAGCGAAAGGCAGCCTATCGACACCTGAAGTTCGGCAGAAACGCTTGGGCGCTTCCCCCTCACGCAAGCCATCAACAATCTGACGTTGAAGACAAACGCCATCGTTCCCACAACACCAGCAAGGAGCGCTAAACATAATGTGGGCAACATCACATATACTGGAAGATTACTCATTACGTGACTTTCCTTTTTGGGTTGTCGCAAATAAATTGCACGACAGTAGAGGCCTAAGAAACTCGGGAACGCATGAACTGGATTTTCTGGGGATTTCAAAACATTCCACATGAGCTGGGCCAGAAGTCTTGAACAAGACGATTTTCAGGGTCCAGTCCTTCCCATTTTTGTCCTCTGGCCAAGTAAACTCAAATTCGCCCAGACCAGCTTTGACATCTTTCATTTCCTTGATGGCTATCGAGACGTCATATCGATCATCCAGAAACCAATAGTATATGTAGCAGCAGACAAACTTCACGCTTCGCAACTCCGGGATGTTATATTGGACGGTTATCCTGGCACCAGGTCTCCACTCTGAGTACCGCAGCTTCAAACCCTGCACTTTGGGCTTGTCAAAGTGCTTCATCGAAATGCAAGTTAAAACCAGTAAGATGATGGCGAAGACGAAAAAGGAATACGAGGCCATCAGTATTCCTGTCTGCCAGCAGAACAATCCCGACCAAGAAGCCAGAAGGACTAGAAGACCCGTCCATACCGGTTTGCCGGACTGTACATAAAGCAAATTCTGCCATTCACCTTCGTTGGCTACTCGGCATCTTCTGTGGCGCAAGCAATCGTGGATAAACAAGTAGATCAGAAAATACAGATACAGATCAAAGGCCAAGATCGCAAAAGCCTCTGGTATTGTAAACTGATGGATCATAGTTATTCCCATTGATTACTACTGGTTTACCACATTGCTACCAGATGAGAACAAAGAATATGCGTTCCCGATTTCCCCGCCAATGGCGCTAGCGACTTTAAACATATCTGTTTTGCAAGGCAGAAGACCAAGTGCTAACTCCGCAGCATCCAACGTAAACTCATCCCAAGAATAACCATCACCAAAGGCACCTTCAATGCTGGCATTTAATGCCATTCCCGCAACAGAGAATCCCAAAGCGACAGGTGCCAGAGGGGGGCAAAACGGAGCAACTAATCCTAGTCCAACAGCACCAATATCTGCAACAAACTTTGTATACACCAAACCCTTGCATAGAATCGACCGCCAGTCAAGTCCGCTTGGATCAACAGCCAACAGCGGCGAGTTCCCGCAGTAGCGGTACCAGTTGACGTCGCCGGCGGAAAGTCCGATGGGGTCGCGGGTGATGAATCGTCCGAGCATCGGCGAATAGTAGCGAGCGCGCATGAACAATAGTCCTGTCGCGGCGTCGCGCTCCACTCCCAGCATCCCGCACCAGCCATAGATTGGGATCGAACCAGTCGAGCGCCGTATCGTGCCATACGCGCCGTATTCTGCCGTTGCGACGACCTTGCCAGCGGTGTCGTATGCGCATTCGAAGCGCTCATGCATTTCGACAACGCCAGCACGACACTTTCTCAGCACGGCATGACGGCATGAACGCATTCGGCGAACGCCAAAGCGTTCTCCTGTCTGTCTGTAGCCTCTCTCACGCAAC
>JAEEHO010000219.1 GCA_016280845.1 Paludibacteraceae bacterium
CGATTACTGGTACCCACTCAGGGATTGTTATACCGCCGCCTACGATACTGTTAATGCCTGCGATAGCTCCGTTGATAATTCCAATTACTGCGTTGATTGGAATTTTCGCCAGCTCTACAAGTGCATCAAAGGCATTTGAGAAGATGGCTTTTACGTTCTCCCAGGCAGCTTCCCAGTTACCAGTAAAGACGTTTCCGATAAAATCTATGAGGTTGGTGAACACGCCTATGATCGCATTTATGTAGCCGCCTACATTAGTCGCTACCACGTTCACAGCCTCTAAGAGCTTCGGTATAGCGCCCTGTGCAAACTGTAACACTGCTGTAAGGATCTGCTGGATGAAAGGCCAAGCAAATTGAATAGCCTGGGCTATCACCTGTGCTACCCTCATAATCATTGAGCCTATTGTCGTAATGATCTGAGATATGAACGGAGCTGCTGCGGAAATCGTCTGTAAAACAATCGGTAGTGCGTCCTGAACGATAAAGTTTATGACCTCTTCTATGATTGGTTTTACATAAGTCACAGAAAAATCTACAATCTGCTGAATGACGTTCATTACCGACTGTAGGATCTCCGTTATGCCGCCGAAAGCCGCTCCTGCATCCTCACCGAACATATTAGTTATGGACTCCTTGAGGGGTGCCATAAGCTCTATAAGCCCGGTGCCGAACAATCCTTGTATGAAAGTGCCGATTTCCTGTATCTTGCCTATGAATGTATCGAAGATCTGCACTCCCTGGTCTCCGAAAACATTCTGTACTATTCCCCTTATGCCGTCCAAGTTATCGCCTAAGATACTTACCACGGCTATAATGCTTGAAACAATGCCGACTATAGGTAAAGCACCGGCTATGATTGAGGAAAAGATACCAGTTATAGGGCCTGCTGCCGTCGTCAGCGTACCCAAGATACCTCCGCCAAGATTACCGATTGCTCCGAGTGGTCCCGCAAGTGCTCCGCCGATATTTCCGATACCGCCCATCACTGCACTGCCGACACTTCCGACTTTGCCGAGTGCTCCACCGATTAGCTGCCCGGGCTTACTGTTTGCCACTGCTCCGCCTATGTACTGTCCTAACATTCCGAAGCCCTGTCCCAGTCCTTTGAATCCGCTTCCCACGAATCCGCCAGCCTGTCCTAAAGCTCCGCCTATGCCACTTACTATAGGATTGTTCTTGAGGCCTCCAAGTTGTCCGCCTACTGCTCCAAGGTAGGATGTAATGCCCTGTCCTGCCTTTGAGCCTTTGAACATATTACCGATCATGCCGCCTAAACCGCCACCGTTTAGATGTGACTGGAATAGACTTGTGCCTAAATTCCACATAGCGTTTTGGGAGGTCTTCGGGTTCATAAGACTGCTCATGTTCTGCCCAGCTCCGAGCATACCCATGAGTCCGCTTCCTATGTTTCCGAAAAGTCCACCCTTGCCGGAAGCCTGATATTTAATACCAAGCCCGGCACCTTGCATCAGTACACCGGCACCGCCTACAAGATTGTTCTTTGCATTTACTCCACCAGTAAAGAGACTACCTAAGGTAGACATAAGACCGCCGCCGGCCTTGCCTGCTGCCGCTCCGCCACCAAAGAGAAGGTTTCCGCCAAGGCTTAAAGCACCCTCAACAAGCGGTGCGGCTTTCATTCCTGCAAAAGCAAGGGCGAGTCCGCCTATTGTCTTTGCGACCTTATCTCCGTTTTCAAGGAGATAATCAAGCCCTTTCTCGATATACGGTAAGGAATCCTGCAATCCCTTACCGAGCTTATCCATAGCAAGGGCTACAACGTCTGCCAGTTTTCCGGCTATTGCTTCAATCTGCGGTGTATCTTTCCGCAGCGCATTTGTGAAGTCTGTTATACCCAGTAAGAATTGTTTCTTTACCGGGAGAAAAGCGTCACCTATACCGATTTCAAGGTTAGATATTGCCTGCTGTGTCATTTGCTGCACAGCTTCGGTAGTATTAGCCTTGATAACAAACTCTCGCTCCATACTGCCTTTATAAAGGCTCGGATCGTTTGCCATCCTCAGGGCATTTGTGTATGTCTCTATGTTGCCGGTGATCTTGGCTGCACCTTCAATAGCCCACTGTCCGAACAACGAGCTAAGAGTTGCTACCTGGCGCTCTGCCGGCATCTGATTGATAGCCTCAAATACCTTAAGAAGTGTTCCAGGACCATCACCCTGCATTGACTTGGCTATACCGGTTGCAGTAAAGCCCAGTTCTTCCCAGGCAGCTTTCTGTGCTTTTGTTGCGCTTGCGCCCTTTGAAACATTGGTATAGATACGCTTCAAGGATGTTCCTACACGGTCACTTGAGACACCAGTTGCAAGCATAGCGTCAGCAAGTGCGGCAGTTGCCTTTACATCTACACCGGCTATCTGACCCAGGGAAGCAGCACTGTTTACAGCGTTGGCGATTTCTGCCGCCGTTGTTGCAGTGTTAGCGCCTAAGTAGTTGATAACGTCCGCTACGTCCATGATCTGTGCATGGTCCATATTAAAGGCTTTTTCCCACTTAGCGGCGTACTGTCCTGCCAGGTCTGCCTCGATATCCATAGCAGTACCCCACATAGCAACGTCACGTAGGAATCCTTGTATCTGTCCGTTAGAGTCGTACTGGATAAGGTCGCCTATAGAGTAACCTGACTGTCCGGCGGAAGCTGCTAACTTAGTCAGCTCTTCCCTTGTGTAAGGAATCTGTGCAGCAAGATCCATGATAGCGTCTTTCATCATGTCATAATTCTGCACAAACGTCCGCCCGGTTGACTGGTCCATCTTATCGCTTATCTTTCCGGTTGCATCTGCAAGGCCATCAACGTACTTAACTACGTCGGCCATCTGTTTTTCAAAGTCCTGGGCTTCGTTGGTACACTTGTTGATTGCTGCGATTGTGCCTGTTGCAAGTGTTCCCATAGCAGCAAGCCCGGCAGTGCCTATCCGTGAAAGATTTGTAGCAAGACTGCTTACGTTCCTTTGGGTTATATTAATAGCCGAAGTAAGGCTCTTATCTACCTTGCCCGCTATATGAATTGTTAAATCTAATGCGCCGCCTTTCGCCATTCCTCTGCTACCTCGTTATTGAGCTGAACAAAATCGTGTATAGGCATATTCAAGTAAAAATCCAACCCAGTGTGCGTAGCTGCTGAAAGCTTTATCGCACACTTGCGAAGCTCTTTGGCTCCGCCTTTTACTCGAAAAAATCAGGATCATTTACAGCTATCTTGAGCTTTACTGTCTCTGAGAATGGAAGACCGGTAAAGAACTCTTCCGGCAGTCCTGTTGCCATACTTGCGATAATGCAGTTGTAAAGATAAAGTGAAGTTACTTCTGCGATTTGGAATCCAGCTCTTACAAGCTTGTTTTCCGCCTCGGACTCATTCATGCTTGTAATGTCTGCAACTCCTGAAAGATCTATCTCGTTATACACCTTGCCCTCAAATTCGTAGGGCTTCTCAAATTTCATTACATGATTATTGATCTCGGTGTAACTATTCATAGCCTGTTGCACCATCCCGACTACTTTTCTTGATACTCTGTGTGGTGCGAATTTGAAAAATTCAATCGGTTTCCCTGTTGCCTTTGCTGCTACTGCTCTTGCAAAAGCTGTTGTTGTCTCGCTTGTTACAATGGCTGCTACTTCACGCTCACTGTAAAGCTGTTTCTGAATGTCTATAGCATCCTTAACCTTAAGGTCCTTGACCTTTGACAAGTCGATCTCGTTGTACTCCTTACCCTCGAATTTGTAAGGACGTGATAAAACGACTACACCCTCCTTCTCTTCCTGCTGGGGTGCTTCTACTTTCTTTTCCTCAATATTTACTACCTTTGTTTCTTCGTTCATTGTTTTATTCCTTTCCGTGAGTCTGTGAATTTAAAGGACGCAGCCCCCATCTGAGAACTGCGTCCTTTGTGATTAAATCAGTGTGCGGACTTCCGCAAGCATATCTGTGTCGTTTGCGATATATACGCCGTTGAGCTTGTCAATCTCAATCAGCTTGATACCGTCAACCTCTACAAGCAGATATGTAAGCTCGATTGTGATTGTAGCCTCCATAGACTCGGCTTTCTCAATCTTGCCAGGGTTGAACTTCTTAACACGGCCCATCTCAAC
>JAEEHO010000220.1 GCA_016280845.1 Paludibacteraceae bacterium
ACTAAACCATGATTGTTATACTGGTAAGTAAACTCGCAATCCTTTTTACCATCTATATGAGTATTTGTTTGCTTTATTACTCTCCCTTTGGCATCATATACGTATGAAAAAATAGTACTATCTATAGATTTGTAACTATGACCCTTTATTAGCAAACCGTCTGCGTTATAATCGTCATAATATATCACATCTTCATCTCCATAAGCATCAATTCTCTTTTCGATTAGTTGTTGTTTCTCGTTGTAGATATATGTGGCTCTTCCCTCCTCTACATAACACATATTTGTATCAAGCACATAAATAATAGATAGTGCTTCTTTGTCAAAATCGGTATAAAAAGTGCTATCTATACTTATTACTTCTCTTGTATCAAAACATTCGCTCACGATACAATGATCCAAATAGGAATAACAATAGGTAGCAGTGTCTCCGTTAGCTAGATTTTGTTCTTTCATAATTTTGCCATCTTCGGAGAATAGAATTATTTTTGTCCAATACCAATCTTTCGTTTTTATTTTTCCATTTTGTATGTTTGCATAAAAATGTATTGCGGTAAGTTTTCTTACTTTACCGTTCAAATCATGTTTGTTCCAATCTGTTTCCTTAGATTGTTCTTCAGCCGTGTTTAACGCGCATGACACAAAAAGCATCATGATGGTAGAGAGAAAAAAGACGATTCTTTTCATAAGGATAGTAGTATATATTATCTCAAATCTACTGTAATCTTCAAATTATATCTTCTGCCTGTCAAGTAGTTTGGACTAGCCCATTGGCGGTCGCTGGCATCGGCTACCCAGAAATAAGAATTGACGTTATTCCAGTCCACAAGGTTGAAAACCTCAAACTGGATGGCCCATTGTTTGACATGCTTGGCCGAAGGCGCACGCATGAACTTGGTGGTTTTCTCGTTGAAGATATAGGTTGCTCCCAAGTCGATACGTTTATACATCGGCATCCTTCCCCATGCTTGATTATTGCGCGGCGCATAGTACGGCATACCTTCGGAGAACTGCATCTTGAGGTGGAACTTCAGTTGCGGCAGTTGCGGGATATAATCCTGGAAGAGCATGGTGAAATTATAGCGTTGTTCAGTCGGCGAAGGAATCCAACTGTTGGCCGTTGCTCCTTGGCCGTTTGCCGTTTGTCGTTGGCGGGCGGTCATAGTGGAGAATGAGATCCAACTGTCTGCGCCCGGTACCAATTCGCCGTACAACTTCAGGTCCAAACCTGCGGCAAATCCCTCCGAGTCATTCTGTCCCGAGTAGCGAACGCGCACATTGTCAACCGTATAACTCTCCATGCGGTCGATATACTTATAGTAAGCCTCTGCGGTAAATTTGAACGGTCGTCCCCATGCGCGGAAATAGTAGTCGCCGCCGAGTACGACATGTACGGAGCGTTGCGCCTTTAGATCGCGATTGAGACGGATACGCGTAATGCCGTCATCGCCGGTAATGGTATCGCGCAACTCTTTGTAGAAAGGCGCCTGGTAATAAAGACCTGTAGCGAGACGGAAACAGAAATCGCGTTTCCATCCGGGCAGCCATTCTATGCTGGCGCGCGGCGAAGGCAGCACTTCGTTGTTCCAACTCCACCATTGCAGTCGTCCGCCGACGGTGAGTATCCATTGGCCGGAAGTGGTGTTCCATTTATGTTGGTTCTGCATATAGGCCTGTACGCGGTAGGATAACATGCTGCTGTCGCCGCGCATGTTGTAATAGAGCGACATATTATGTCCGTCGTTAGGCATCGAATAGCCTGCCGAATCGCGCCATTCCCATTCGCTGATACGATCGGTGATGTACTCTGCCTGGCCGCTCAAACCCCAAGTAAGCGTATTGTTGTTGCGTGTCCATGCGCCGTGGTGCGCCAGAGAAAATACGCCGGCTTGCAGGATATTGCGTGCATGCTGGTGGAAGACACCCGTTCCGAGCACGTCTGTTTGTCCTTCGGACGGATCGATCTGTTCGCCCGGACGCCCATTGTTAGCCGACGAGCCGTCCATAGGCGCGTTGGAAAGGATATATTCGCCCGTGATATCGAAGTTCTCGCGCTCGTTGGTATAGAATCCGCTGGCGTCAAAGCCAATTGTAAGTCCTTTGTTTACTTGACCCTCTGCACTCAAAGCAGCGAACGCTGTGAGGAACTTATCCTTCTCTTGTCCATCGTAGTAAATAGTCAGATTCTTAGCGTCTTGTCCACCGAACGACTCGCTCAGACTGTCGGGTTGGAACTTATAATCGTTTTGGCTCACATTGCCGAGGAACGACATATTCCATTTCGGGCCGGTGCGCCATGTGATATAGGTCTGATAGTCAATATAGGTTGGTTGGTAATTGCCGGAAGTCGCCAATCCGCCGAGCATGTATTTGCTGGTCTTGTAGCGAATACCGTGCATCTGGCTGTAGGTGCTGTCGCCGTGACCGACATAGACTTGTGCGCCAAGAAGACTGGCGCTGATGCTTGCCTCAAATGCTTGCGGCCGCTTGTAGGTGATATCCAGCACGGAAGACATCTTGTCGCCGTACTGCGCGCCATAGCCGCCCGCCGAGAACCTGACATTGTCCACCATCTCGGGATTGACGAAACTGAGACCTTCCTGCTGACCGCTGCGGATGAGCAACGGGCGATGCACTTCTATACCGTTTACGTAGACCGAGTTCTCGTCGAACGAACCGCCGCGCACGTTATATTGCGAACTGAGTTCGTTGGTCTGGCTGACACCCGCAAATGTAATAAGCAGACTCTCTATAGAGCCGCCCGTGGCATCGGGCATGATACGTGTGGTCTGCGCGTCTATCTGGTCCATTGTGCCCTGCGAACGTTTCAGTCCGCGCACTTCGATCTCGGTCAATAGTTGCTCGTCGGTCAGCATCTGTATGTTGACGTTCAGCACATCGTGCAAGTCGATAATGCGTTGCTGCACAGTGGTATAGCCGATCATGGAGAAGGACAAAACAACTGTGTCCGCTTCGTCCAACATCAGTTCGTAGTAGCCGTTCTTGTTGGTCGATGTGCCGATAGGGCGGTCGGTGTTCAGCACAGCCACATTCGCCAACTCAATACCGATATTATCCTGATCCACGACGTAGCCGTACACACGCACACTCCGCGCGTACGCCGAGAAAGCGCACAGGCACAAAAGAACCAAGATACTATATAATTTTCGTTTGTTCAAAGGTGTACGATTTTTAAGATTTCTATCGTCTCGACATCGTCCCGTATCTGTCTCGAAAGTGTCTCGGAAAAGTCTCGGTCACTCTCTCTCGCTAAACAAGCGCAAAAAGAGAACGATTTTTAAGATTCGACCTGTTCATTCAGGCTTTCGATATAGGCTGTCAGTTCTTTGCCGCCGAGTCCTGTTTCTGACGAGGTAACAAATACCGCCGGCAGTTCTTCCCATTCCTCGAGCAGACGCGCTTTATAGGCCTCTACGTTCTCCTTCAGTCGTACTTTGCCCAGTTTGTCACCCTTTGTAAAGACGATAGCAAAAGGAACACCATTGGCGCCGAGCCAGTTGATGAACTCCAAGTCAATCTTCTGCGGCTCGTGGCGGCAGTCGATGAGCACAAACAGACACACCAGTTGTTCGCGCAACATGCAGTAACGGTCAATCATGCGCTTGAGCGCCTCGCGCTGTTTCTGTCCGGCTTGGGCATAGCCGTAGCCCGGTAGATCGACCAAATGCCACAAACCTTTGGCACTTTGCACATTGTCACTCTGTACTTCAAAATGGTTGATGAGCAATGTCTTACCGGGTTTTTGACTGGTCTTGGCCAACTTGGGATTATGGCACAGCATATTGATCAGGCTGGACTTACCCACATTACTGCGTCCGATGAACGCATATTCGGGTAAGTTGCTCTGCGGACAGTCCTTTACATCCGGACTGGAGATAACATATGTTGCTGTCTTAATCATTCGTTCTAACTATTGTGGGCGCAAAAGTACTACTTTTTTTTGGATTACGCAAATTTTGGTTGCAAATACTTTTTACAATCAGTTTTGCTCCTTCTTGTCGCGGAACGACAGTTTGTCCACCATTACGCACACGGCGCCGTCGCAAAGCACATTGGCGGCGGTGATTGGGGCATCGGCGGCAATACAGAGCGACAGACAGATAGCCTGCATCTGCGGCGAGAAGTTCAGCACCGTTGCCAGCACAGGCAGCACAGCCACCGATCCGCCCGGAATACCCGGAGTAGCGACACAAGTCACCGACAACATCAGCACAAACGCTATGAGTGTGGCCAGTTCAGCCGGTTGGCCGACGAAGAGCATCAGCGCCATGGCGCACAGCACCACATGAATAGTCAGACCGGGTATGTGCAGATTGGCGCACATGGGGATGACAAAATTGGAACTTTCCTCGCGCACATCCAACTTGCGCGCACCCTTCAGCGTGATAGGTATGGTGGCGGCGGAAGAGGAAGTGGCGAAAGCGAACACAAACGCCGGAAGCATCTTCCATATCATCTTGAACGGATTGCGGCCGGACATGATGCCTGCCGTCAAATAGAGCAGCAGCACCCAGAGCGCCTGAATAGCCACTACCATCAGCAGTACTATCAGGAAATTGGCAATCAGTCCGAACACTTCGCCTGCGGCAGACATGTGCAAAAAGATACCGAAGATATAGATCGGCAGCAACGGAATCAGCGCTTTCTCTATAGACAGCATCACCACATCTTGCAACTCGCTGATACCTTTTTTCAGTCCTACGGCCGAAGACGAACGTATACCCAGGCCGAGCATCAACGCCAGCACCAGCGCCGTCATTACGTCCATAGCCGGCGGCAACTGGATATAGAAATAGGACGCGAATTGTCCTCCGTGTTGCGGTTCGAGCATAATCTGTTCGTCCGGTTGAATCAAATGCGGCAACACCAAATCGCCCACGCCGAACGTGAACAGACCGGACAGAATAGTACTGGTGAACACTATCGCCAGCGTTACGGTCAGCATCCTACCTGCGTTCTGCTCGGTATTGGCGATTGCGGCGGTCACCAGCGCCAGAATAATCAGCGGCACCAGAAATCCGATGAACTGACCGAAGAACTCGTTGAAGGTGACAAACACACGGATGAACCATGCCGGCATGAACCATCCGATCAAAATTCCCATCATCATAGCAATCAACACTTGTGCTATGATGGGCAGACTAATACGCTTTTTACTCATACTTGATTTATTCTTTTCTTGCCTGTCTGCGTGCCCAGAGGCAAAATCCGCACAGGCATCCCATTGTGATCAAACCCGCTATTATGTAACCCAGCCATCGCCATTCGACGGGCAGGTGCAGTCCTTCCGGCGCAATCAGTATGTAACTGCTGCAAACCATCGTCATGAACGCTGCCGGAATCAAGGCTATTAGATAGCCTAAGCTTTCAGCATTCAGCTTTGAGCCTTCAGCCTTCTGATGACTGCCGGCTGCCGGCTGACGGCTCTTCTTATACAGCCACACCGTTCCCGCCCAAAGAGTGAACGTGGCCAGCGTCTGGTTGGTCCAAGCGAAATAACGCCAAACGATATTGAAATCGACGAACACCATGCCGAAAACGCAGAGGAAAAGCGGCAAGGCGATTATCAGTCGCTTAGGTATCGGTCGTTGGTCCCATTTGAGGAAATCGGCCACAATCAGTCGCGCCGAGCGCAATGCCGTATCGCCGCTGGTGATAGGTGCGGCAATAACACCGATGATAGCCAGCAGACCGCCGATAGCGCCCAGCCACGAACGGCTCACCCTGTCAATCACCAGCGCCGCTATGTTCTTGCCTGGATTCTGTGCTGCAAAAGCCTGCAGTCCGTCTATGCCGTACAACCCTGTTTCCGAGTCGGCGAAGAACGTGCCCGCTGCGGCTGCCCATATGAGCGCCAATATACCCTCAGCCACCATGGCGCCGTAGAAGATCCATCGTCCCTGACGTTCGCTGGTCACGCAACGCGCCATGATAGGACTCTGGGTGCCGTGGAATCCGGAGATAGCGCCGCAAGCGATGCTGACGAACATCATCGGGAAAAGCGGCAGACCGTTGGTCTGTCTGTTGTGCAAGCCATCGAACACTTCGGGCATTTCGCCGCTGTGCCATCCAAGCATAACGACCATGATGCCGATACCCATAAACAGCAGTATGGCGCCGAAAATAGGGTAGAATCGACCTATCAACTTGTCTACCGGCAAGACCGTTGCCAGCGCGTAGTAACCGAAGATGATCAGCACCCAAACGATGGGTATTGTTGAAAGGCGAAAACTGAAAGTTGAGAGAGGACACAAGCCTTGTAGTAGTGTTGCAGGTCCGCTCAGAAAAGTGGTGGTCAGCAACACCAGCAGCACAAGACTCAGAACACGAATAAACACTTTCGTTCCTTTGCCCAATTCGTCACCCACAATATCGGGCAACGACACTCCGCCCTTGCGGATAGACAACATACCGCTCAGATAATCGTGCACACCGCCGGCGAAGATGGTACCGAACACGATCCACAAAAAAGCTGCAGGACCGTAGAAGATACCCATTATTGCGCCGAAAATAGGGCCGAGTCCGGCAATATTGAGAAACTGCACCAGGAAGATGCGCCAGGGCGCCATCGGCACAAAATCCACGCCGTCGGTCTTGGTCAAAGCCGGCGTCTTACGTTCAGACTCAACACCAAAAATTTTCTCTACCAGCACGCCGTAGGTTAAAAAACCTACCACCAATAGTACTAGGGATACAATAAACGTAATCATGTCATTCTGAAATAAGTGCGCAAAGGTACTGCTTTTTTTTGAAATATGCAAATTTAAGTGTGCAAAAAATAAAAAAATGTACGCGCGCTTGCGTAAATGAGAAACTTTTTGTAACTTTGCGCTCAAATTGCCGACTAAGGTACAAATAGGCAATATTTTTGGTAAACGATTTTAAAAAGGTAATTGGTCTTATGGACAAACAAACTCAAGCGTATGTGGACAGCTTTATGGCTGACCTCATCAAGAAAAACCCCGGAGAGAACGAGTTTCACCAAGCTGTGAAAGAAGTGATCGAGAGCGTTGCTCCCGTGGTAATGGCTTATCCGTACATGCGTGAACAGAAGGTGCTGGAGCGCATGGTAGAACCCGAACGTGTAATCATGTTCCGTGTTCCGTGGATGGACGATCAGGGCGAAGTGCAGATCAACCGCGGTTTCCGCGTTCAGATGAACTCCGCTATCGGTCCGTACAAAGGTGGTATCCGTTTCCATGCATCGGTCAACCTCTCAATCATGAAGTTCCTCGCTTTTGAGCAAACCTTCAAGAACGCGCTGACTACGCTGCCTATGGGTGGCGCCAAGGGTGGTTCGGACTTCTCGCCGCGCGGTAAGTCAGATGCTGAGGTAATGCGCTTCTGCCAGTCGTTCATGACCGAATTGCAACGTCATATCGGTGCGGACACCGATGTTCCTGCCGGCGATATCGGCGTAGGCGGTCGTGAAGTGGGATTCATGTTCGGCCAGTACAAGCGTCTGCGTGACGAGTTCACCGGTACGCTCACCGGCAAAGGACAGAACTGGGGCGGCAGTCTCATGCGTCCGGAGGCAACCGGTTACGGTGCTTGCTATTTCGCAGAGGCTATGCTCGCTACCCGTGGTGAGAACTTCAACGGCAAGAACGTCTGCATCTCCGGCTCGGGTAACGTAGCGCAATATGCTGCACAAAAGGCTATGCGTTTGGGTGCCAAGGTGCTGACTCTGAGCGACTCTGACGGATTTATCTATGATCCGGAAGGACTCAACGAAGAGAAGATGGCTTATGTCTTCGAACTGAAGAACGTGCGTCGCGGACGTATCAAAGAATATGCGGCTAAGTACCCGCAGGCGCAGTATTTCGCAGGCGAGCGTCCATGGAAGATCAAGTGCGACATCGCTATGCCGTGCGCTACCCAGAACGAGATCGAGAAGGCTGATGCCGAGAACCTGATCAAGAATGGTTGCTTCTGTGTCACCGAAGGTGCCAACATGCCTTCCACTCCGGAAGCTATCGCTATCTTCCAGGGCGCTAAGATACTCTACAGCCCGGGTAAGGCCAGCAACGCAGGTGGTGTGGCTACCAGCGGTCTGGAAATGAGTCAGAACTCCATGCGTCTCAAATGGACGGCAGAGGAGGTAGACCAGCGTCTGCGCACCATCATGGCAGACATCCACGCTGCTTGCCTCAAGTATGGTACCGAGGAAGACGGATACATCAACTACGTCAAGGGTGCCAATATCGCCGGATTTATGAAGGTGGCCAACGCCATGGTCGAGCAAGGCTTGGTATAAATTATATTAAGGAGCAGGGGAGAGGACAGTCCGTTCTCTCCCTTTGTAGCCTTTAGTCTCGTCAACAAACGTCATGCCCTCATAACGTTATCCTTTTTAACCCTATATTATGGAATCAAACAACTATACATCGCTGATGGAGCGCCGCGTAAAGCGGATTTTGCTCGTGTGCAACAACTACGACAGCTTTGCGCTCGAGGAGGACGGACGTATCGACGTGCAGATTGCACAGGAGTACGCAGAACTCAACCTGAGCAATCCGCCCAGTATCACACGCGCCGAAACAACACGCGAAGCCCTCAATCGTGTCGAGAACGGCGAGTCCTTCGATGCCATCATCACCATGTATAGTCAGGGCGAACTGGATGTGTTCGACTTTGCCAAAGCCGCCAAACAACTCTTGCCCGATTGCCCGATTGTGCTACTCTCAGCGTTCAGTAAGGAGATCTTCAATCGTATCAAACAACACGATCGCAGCGACATAGATTATTTCTTCAACTGGAACAACTCTACCGACTTGATTATCGCTATCATCAAGTTGATCGAAGACCGCCTCAACGCGCCGCACGATATACTGGAAGAAGGTGTGCGCGCCATCATGCTGGTGGAGGATTCCGTCCGCTACTATTCCACTTATCTGCCTTTGCTCTACAAACTGGTCCTGCGCCAAAACACACTCGCTATTCGCGATGCCCTCAACGAGAAGCAACAACTCCTCCGCAAGCGTGCGCGACCCAAAGTGCTGATGGCTACTTGCTACGACGAAGCAGTCGAACTGTACAACCGTTACGGCAAGAACATGATCGGCGTTATCTCCGATATCGGTTTTGTGCTCCACAAGGGCGATCCGTCGTCCAGCGAGAAGCTGGATGCGGGTGTAGAACTGTGCCAACTCATCCGCGAGGACAATCCCACTATGCCGTTCCTCATGCAGTCCTCCCAGGAATCGATGCGCTCTATCGCCAAGAAACTGAATGTGGGATTTGTTATCAAGACCAGCAAGACGCTGACCCAGGAGGTGAGCGAATACATAGAGAGCGAGTGCGGCTTTGGTGACTTCATCGCCCGCGACCCGCGTAGCGGCAAGGAGATTGCCCGCGCAAGCGATTTGGAGGGATTTGAGCATATCATTTCCACTATCTCTCCCGCCGCTTTCCGCCGACTGAGTGACAACAATTATCTTAGTAAATGGCTCTTTGCGCGCGGTCTGTTTGCTATCGGCCGCCAAGTCAATATACTGAAGATCCAGGACGAGACGGACATCGAAAACATCCGCCAGACTAACATACGTCTGATACACGATTACCGTATCAATCAGGCACTTGGCGTGGTGGCTAAGTATTCGCCGGAAACCTATAACAATACCATCTATTTCTCGCGTTGCGGCGACGGACCGATGGGCGGCAAGGGACGAGGACTCGCTTTCCTCAACCATGTGCTGCAGAAGTACGACCTCTTCGACCGTTGGGAAAATATCCGTGTGCTCGTTCCGCGAACGATGGTTATCACCACCGACTATTTCGACCGCTTTATCCATGACAACGGTCTGCAATATGTGATCAACGCCGACCTGAGCGACGAAGAGATTCTCTCCGAGTTCGTCGCTTCAGCTCTGCCGCTCGACTTGCGCGAAGCGCTCCGCCATTTCATCCGTGCTACCAAACGCCCGCTGGCTGTGCGCTCGTCGTCCAAACTCGAGGACTCTTATTACCAGCCTTTTGCCGGCGTCTATAGCACCTATATGATTCCCCATACCGAGAACGAAGACCAGCAACTCCGCTTGCTGAGCAAGGCCGTCAAATCGGTCTATGCTTCGGTTTATTATGCCGCCTCACGTGGCTATATCACCTCCACCGGCAATGTGCTGAGCGAGGAGAAAATGGCTATTGTGCTCCAGGAGGTTTGCGGCGAACAGGAGGGTAACTACTATTTCCCTGCTATCTCCGGCGTGGCGCGTAGCGTCAATTTCTATCCGGTGGGCAAAGAGAAACCCGAAGACGGTATTGTCAAGGTCGCTTACGGTTTGGGCAAAGTGGTTGTGGATGGCGAACAGGTACTGCGCTTCTCGCCTAAGTATCCCAAGCATGTTCTCCAGACGTCCACCGTCGATCTGGCTATGCGCGAGACCCAGCAGTCGATGCTCGCCTTGTCGCTTAGCCCGGAAAAATTCAAGACTTCCATCGATGATGCTGTCAACCTCGAACGTATTCCTATTCATGATTGCGAACAGTTCGAATCGCTCAAACTGATTGCGTCCACTTACGATCGCGAGAACATGCGCATCGTCGATTCGTGCTATCCCGATGGCCCGCGTATCGTCACTTTTGCGCCACAACTCAAGTTCAAGACTTTCCCGCTGGCGGAGATCGTGCAGCAATTACTCGAGATGGCGCAACAGGAGATCAAGTGCCCGGTGGAGATAGAGTTTGCAGTCAATCTCGAACACGAACCGCAGATCTTCCATGTGCTGCAGATTCGTCCTATCTCGGCCGATTCGCTAACCGCCAAAGTCGATTGGGACCATATAGACGAAAACGGCTGTTTCTTGCGTTCCGGCAATGCGCTCGGCATCGGCCGCATAGAGGATGTGCGGGATATTATCTATCTGCGCAAAGAGGCCTTCGATGTGCTCAAGACCCGCGACATGGCGGCTACTATACGCGAGTGGAACAACCACATGCGCCGCGAGGGTAAGTCCTATCTGCTTATCGGCTACGGTCGTTGGGGTTCGCAGATTTCTTCGCTCGGCGTACCTGTCCAGTGGAGCGATATCAGCGAGGCGAAAGCGATAGCTGAGTGCTCGTTGGAGCATTTTCGTATCGAACCGAGCCAGGGAAGCCATTTCTTCCAGAACCTCACGTCTTTCAATGTTGGTTATATCAATGTGGACCCGTGGGCGAGAGAAGAAGATGCGTACGACGAAACGGTGCTCAATGCGCTGCCGGCAGTCGAAGAGACCGACTTGGTGCGCCATGTCTGCCTCGACCAACCGCTTGAGATGTAT
>JAEEHO010000221.1 GCA_016280845.1 Paludibacteraceae bacterium
TGTGCAGAAGTGCTAGTGCCGTTATTCGACGTATAGAACGTGTCAATCACAAAAAGAATTTTCATACCTTAAAATACCTTGACATAATTCAGCGGCAAAGGTACTGCTTTTTGTTGATATATGCAAATTTTATGAAGAATCGTAAATATTTTCATAAAAAAACGCACTTTTTATTGTAAAAAGTAATCCGAATCTTAAAAATAAGCATGTTTTAATACTAAACTTTACACGATGCGGTGGTATAACCGAATGAATTGGTGCTTGATGGCACCAAGCATAGTAACACGAGTAGTGTTTTGAATAGTTTCGTTAGTTCCGCCTGAGTTTTCTGCAATCTCTTGCTTGAGCATTTGTTCAAAGAGTGCTACACACTGCTCGATAGTATATTTGTGCGCATTCTCGGCATATTTCTCTTCCATCATGTGGCGCTCCTGCGGGTGGTCGAGCCAGTAGTCGATGGCGCGTGCCAGGTCTTTGGGATCGCCCGGCAGGAACAGACTGCGCTCGTCGAGAGCGAACTGCGGCGTTGCGCTGTCCGGTGAATTGGCAATTACAGGAACCAGCCCTGTTGCAAAAGCTTCGATACAACTGATAGCCTCTATCTCCATGTCCGAAGCGTGTATGTACAGATCCGTATTAAGCAACTCCTTTATCAGTTCATCACGTTGGAGGAACAAAAACAGAGGCTGATGCTTTAGACGTTTGCCCAACTCCTGATAGCGCTCCAACTCAGGACCGTTGCCTGCAAAGACCAATTGTATGCGGTCGGCGTACTTACTATACGACACGGCATTGATGATGACGTCCTGACGTTTCTCTTGGCTCAGACGACCGATCATCATGATTCGGATAATGTCCTTCTCCGGACTTTTTGGGGGAAGCGAACGGTTTTTTATTTTCTCTTGACCTACCCGAATGAACTCTTCATTGATACCATTGGAGATAACATGCGCCTGGGCGGTGTAGTTGTGCTTGCGCATCTCATTGGCAATGAAATGACTTGGCGCATGTACGTGGCGTACGCGATTGAACGTACCGCGACGGAAGAGGGCGTAGAAGAAATTATTTACAAATGCCACCTTGCCCAGACCGAACTGCGAAGTGATGTTCTCCGGCTGGACGTGAAAAGCAGCGGTGACGGGTTTGCCGATCTTGTTGCATTCCTTGATAGTGGCCGAGCCGAAGAAGAGTGGTGTGAAAATATGCACTATGTCAGCCCAATGGATGGCTTCACGGATGACAGGCTTGTTTACTTTGCCGAAGAAGAACTCGTTTTTGCGGCACGCATTCTCACATCCGGGGAAGATGAATGTACCGGCAAAAAAGTCCGTGCCGACTTGCAGTTTGCGGGCCGCTTCTGTTTCGGGCTTGTCGCCACAGAGAATCCGAACCTCGTGTCCCATCTGACGCAATACGGCAGCATATCGCTGCGCGGAGATACTTGTACCATTGTTGGACGTATAGTACGTGTCAATAACGAATAAGATTTTCATACCTTAAAATGATAATAACTAATTTCGGCGGCAAAGGTATTGCTTCTATTTGGAATGGGCAAATTTTATGAAGAATCGTAAATGTTTTCATAAAAAAACGCACTTTTTATTGTAAAATGTAATCCGAATCTTAAAAATAAGCATCTTACTTGAGCGCAAAAAAAAAGAACCCTGTGCGCACGCGCAGGATTCCTTATTTAAAAAAGTATTAGTCTTTCGCCTTTATTACGGACGCAGGATGTTGAAGCTAATCTTCTCACCCGGCTTCGTTGGCGGAACATCGAACTTCATTACTGTCGGCAGGAAGTTGGATATCTCGATAGCCTTCAGCAGACCGTACTCCTCCGGAGCGAGACGGAAAGTCATCTGCGAACGCTTAGCAACAGTACCGAGTTTTTTGCCGTTCAGTTCAATCAGGAAGTCCGAGTAGCGCTCGTTGTAGATAGTAATAAGGTACGAACGATAGCTGTCGGTGATGTTCTTGATCGGACCGCCGATTTCTGCCTCCTGACGACGCATCAACTCTTGCTCTTTCATCAGGCGACCGAACTTGTGTTGGGTCTCGTCAACAAACTGGTGGAAACCGGTCTTGCCGTAGTTCTTCAGTGTGATGTCGGTCCACTCCCAGCCCTTAGGCTCGATGATGTCGATGCTGGTAGCACTATACGGCAGTTTCTCGAAGGTCAGACTGAACTCGTGCAGACCTACACCGTACGACTCCGAAGCGCCTGTGCTAATGCCGTTAGCGGAAATGAGGTGATACTCAGCGCCGGTAGCGCGGTCACGGATGACGGTAGAAGGATAGATCGACCAGCGGATACCCTTGGCGTCGATAATCTTGAGTGTAACGATAGTGTTGGCACCGGTGTTGTCGATAGAGATAATATCGCAGTTGCTCTTGTTGGCAGCACCTACGGTCGAATATTCTTGCTCAACCGGAGCAGCGCTGTAGAACAGTTGACCGATCAGACGCTCGCATACATTGAGGATGTCCTCGATACCTGCAAGCGATGAACCTTCGCTGGCCGAAGCCACAATAGCCTGCGAACGAGCGTCCAACAGACGCGATTTGATGTAGTACGAATCGCGGAAGGTGGTCACGTTTGCCACACAAACCAAGTCAACGCCCATCTGTTGACCCAACTCGCAGAGTTGCTGGTTGTCCTGGCTGTTTACCTGTGCGAAACTGGCACTGCTTTCTACTGCCTGAAACTCACGGCTTGAAGCGATACCGGAGGTCAATTCGCTGCCGAGGATCTCTTTTACTTCCGGATCCAGGCTCTCGTTTCCGGTAACAAATACGGCAACCTTGCGTTGTGCCATCAACATGGTTGGTAATACCAACAAAAGTAAGAAAATCTTTTTCATGAATAATATATTTTTTTTAAGTAAAAATGAATATACGTCTACTTTTTCGGCCGCAAAAGTAATATATTTTTTTTTAATATGCAAATATTATGTTGCTTTTCTTTAAAAAATCGTACCATTATGCTAAATGGGGTACGAAGTTCGTTCCGTTAACACGTTTGCAAAATGCGTGCCAAAACATTTCCCTTTCCCTGTCCGATTGCTGTCATTTCCCAGAGTGTTTCGAGACAATCCCGTATCCCACCCATACCTATATATACTCTGTATATATTCCGTGAAGTTCAATTACGTGTTTTTTGACTCGACGAAATACGAAAAGAGACAAAAAACGGCACAATATTTGCATATATACAAAATAATTAGTAATTTTGCAGCAAATTTATTTTTGGTAATTATGACTGTATTGGATAAATTGGCCGCTCTGCGGCAAGAGATGCGTGCAAATGGCCTCGCGGCATATATTGTGCCGGGCAATGATCCGCACGCTAGTGAATATATGGCATCCCACTGGTGCGAGATGCAATGGTTGTCTGGCTTCAACGGCGAGAGCGGAACAATGGTAGTAACGCTCGATCGCGCACTCTTATGGACCGACAGCCGTTATTATCTGCAGGCAGGTCTCGAGCTGAAAGACAGCACTATCGAACTGATGCGCGAATCGGATATCGACTGCCCGAGTATAACGGAATGGCTATGCAAGAATGTACAAGGTGCCGTGGGTGTCAATCCTGAGATGTTCTCTGTCAATGAGTATTCAGCCATCAGCAATCAGTTATCAGATGCAGGCATCAGCATGATGTCGGTTGATTTGAACAAACCGATCTGGACCGAAGGTCGTCCGGCTATTCCGCAAGACAAGCTCTATCCCTATAGCGCAGATTTTGCCGGCGAGGCGGTGGATAGCAAACTCGCCCGTATTCGTCAGATAGTAAATGGTAAATATCAGAGTGGCAAATGGTCTCTGATCATCAGCGCTCTCGATGAGATTGCATGGCTACTCAATATCCGTGGCAACGATGTGGAATTCAATCCGGTTGTTATCAGCTACGTGGTGCTGGAGTCCGATAAGTGTACGCTCTTCGTGAATGCGCAAAAGATTGACACAGTAGCGCAGAACTACCTTGATTTCAATAATATAGACATCAAACCATACGAGGCTGTTTTCGATTATATCCGCGGCCTGAAGGGCATGGTGTTCTTCGATGGCGCACGCGTCAACGAAGCGCTGTACGAGGCTATTCCTGCCGACTGCAAGAAGATCAACGCCAAATCGCCTGTTCTCATCGACAAGGCGCACAAAAACACCGTAGAACTGGAGGGCGAACGTATCGCCATGCGCCAGGATTCGGTGGCTCTGACTCGTTTCTTCAAGTGGCTCGAGGAACTCAAGGCTAACGGCAAATGGTTGACGGCAGACGGCCGACTTACCGAGTGGGATATCATGGAGAAACTGCATGAGTTCCGTAGCCGGGGAGACAATTTCATAGAGGAATCGTTCGGTACCATCGCCGGCTACAAGGGCAATGGCGCTATCGTACACTATGCTGCCACCAAGGATAACTGCGCAGAGGTTAAGCCCGAAGGTATGTTGCTGCTCGATAGCGGCGGACAGTACCTCGACGGAACAA
>JAEEHO010000222.1 GCA_016280845.1 Paludibacteraceae bacterium
CGGGCGACAAGGAGGTGTATAGTGGTTATGCCCAAGTAAAGTCTTTCTTTGCGCATGGCGGCGGTGTTGTAGAGGTTTATCGACCGTCGGTTGGTTTCGGATTCCAACGCATGACCATCAAAAGCGGAGTCTTGAGCGATTTGGAGGTTGCCGCCGACGGCAAGCAGCACGACGAGACTGCCGAGGTGAGCATTGCTCTTCGATACGCGGGGTTTGTGCCTCAGTCGCTTGCGATGGGGTTTGACAACATTGCGATTAAGGCGGAGGCGATAACGATAAGCGGTTATGAGGGTGCGGATAACGGCAAATGTCTACGGCTGACCGTGCAGGGTGTCAAGAGCGGTTCGGAGAACGTTGATCTTGAGGTGTTTGAGGGCAGCTCAAATCCTAACGCAAATATAGACGGTGAGTCGATTTTCCTTGAGAACGTTGTCAAGTCGGCGTTTATTGATGTAAAAGTGTACAGCGGAGTAAGCGCGTCGTTTACTACGGCAACAAAACCGTGCGTAGCTTATTCGGAGCGGACTTTGGCAACCGTTAGTGCGGCGGTCAAGGATGCGTATAAGTACTTCCGTGATTTTGAACGCTCGTCTGCGACGCTTTTGATTAACCCGTTTGTTAAGCTAACGGGTAACGACGACTATAGTGATATTGACGACGCCATCAAGGGTGCGGCAGAAAAGCGAATGAACTGTCTTGCGGTTATTGGCTACCCTGTAGACGAAGACTTTGAGATGGACGACATTAAAACATACTTTCAGTCGACAAACGCAAACGGCAGCAAGTTCTGCGTAGCGTTGGACGGCAGGGAGCTGATTAGTTTGTTTGGCTACCGTTTTACGCTTAACTGTGTGGGCGGCTACTGCGGTAAGATGATTAACGTTGCAAAAACGCAGCATCTAAATCAGATCGCGTCGGGGTACGTGCACGGTCAGTATGGTGGCTCAATAAAGGAGTCGTTAATGCGCGGTGAGGCTATTGAGCTGATGGAAGATGGTATCAACTCGGTGTACACGTCGGCTCGGGGTAATATAGCGTGGGGTACGCGAACGATGTACAGCAAGCAGACCTCGTATTTCGGCAAGCTTAACGTGATGCGTGTTTGCGCGGCGATTTTGAAGAACATCTTCCCGATTGCGATTGAGACGCTGCACACCGATGCGGCATCGAACCCGATCACGCGGGCGACGCTGAGCACAATGCTGAACAGCGTGCTTGATACGTTTATTAACAATCAGGACTTGCACGGGGATAGCGAGGCTGACTGCTCGGATAGCATCAACACGGATTACTTAACCAAAGGAGGTACGGTACTCAACATCATACTGAGGCTGCATTTTATTGGCTTGGTTGAGAGAGTTAACATTAAGATAATCGCAACCGACACTTCGGTATCGGCTGAGTTTGTGTAAGACGGTAGGAGATGGTTAATAACACTAATAAAAACTCAAGGATCAAGGACGAGCGTGCCGCGTGGTCGGCAGCTCCGTCGTCCTTTATATTAAGGCGGCTTACGAGCAGCTTGGCGGAGTCCTACGATATGATCGAGAGGTACTTCCCCAATAATGCTGAGGTGAGCGGCTTTATGGAGAGCCTTGAGGATATGGTGGCGTACTTTAACAATTATCACGAGTAACGAACTTTTAAAGATTTGATATATGAGTAGAAGAGCGAGTAGGTTTGCGAATATTATTACGCAGCCGTTAAACGTTTACAACTTTGAAATACGAATTACGTCGCGTGTTGACACGGTTGACGCGGACATTCTTCTGACCGTGCAGTCGTCCACCTTTCCGTCGGAATCGCTGCAGGAGACGTCTTACAACCATCAGGGAGAGAAGATAACCTATGCCGTCAAACCGAGTGTTGGTGGCGATTGGAGTATAACGCTGCCTGAGGGTGATCGCGGACAAGTACGCAACGAACTCGATCGCTTAAAGGATGCCATGTACGATCAGGTGACAGGCGTGTTTACTCCGCAGCCTTGGTACAACATTGAGGTTTTCCAAAAGGACTTACAAGACAACATTGTGTTCTCGGTGGTGCTGCACGACTGTTGGATCAAGGGGCGTAACGCGCAAAACTTAAATGCAGGCGAGGCGGGCTCTAATTGGAGTAACGACTACACGTTTCACTACGGGTGGCTGCAAGACAAGCGTAGAGAGGGATTGACAGGAACACCGCAACCGTCAGGTTTGTAATGAGCTATGTCAAGAAGACAGACGATATTCCGAAGCGCGGTAATTGCGCCGCAGACGGTGTGCAACTACGTGGTTTATATACCGTCCGTGGTTACGTCACCGTTTGTCGTTGAGAACGCAACGCTGCCTTTTGCGGAGATCGAGTCAAAGACGGTGGCTATAAGAGGCGTGTCGTACTCTGTGCCCGTTAAGCGCAAGGCGCAGGGATCGTGGACGTGTACGCTTGTTGAGGGAGTTTTGTTGACCTCGCTTTATCAGTCGCTGTACAAGATGCATAGTGAGTACGCAACCAAAGACGTGTCGAATCCGATGACAACCTCTACTATGAGCGAGGTGTACTCGTCCAAGATGAAGGATATTTATATCTACATTACAGACGGCTTGGGGGGAGTAGTGCCAATGCTAACCTGCGTACTGAAAAACTGTTTTTTGACAAAAATTAATCCCATAAATCTTGACGCGGGCGGGGCAACAACCACGGTGAAGGTGCAGCTATCGTTTCAGTACAACGATATAGTTAGCGGCTTGGATCTTAAGGGAATCAAAGATCCGATGGTTATCACGGCGGTTAACGCAGCTAAGCTACAGTCGGAGTATGGCGCAAACAAGGGGTTAAGCGAACTTTTAAAATAGACGGGTTATGCCATTAATCAAAAGCTTCGAAGATATTATCCAAAAGGGCAATATTGTAA
>JAEEHO010000223.1 GCA_016280845.1 Paludibacteraceae bacterium
CATCCCGCAGGCTCGCTATTAGTCCAATCGCCTTCGAAACCGCCATTGGTCAGTGCGTAGTTTTTGGTACGAAGAGCAGCACCTTGGAACAACACATAAATCGGTTGTGGCAGGGATTGTGCAGCGATACACAAGATCACCTGTGCCTGATCAGCTGTTATATTGGAATTATAAGTAACACCACCGTCTTCCAAACCGTTAATTACGGTAATCGTAGCGCGCTCAGAGATGGAATCCAAATAGAGTGTTGCGCTATCCAAAGTCAGTTTGCCTGTTGCATCCATAGGGATATTAGGCAATACGATATTGCCGAGTTTACCGGCGTTGAACATGAAGTCCGGCAGCACAAATGTAACTGCATTGTCCACAACACCGGGCAACAAGTAAACCGATTTGTTCGGATATTGGGTGCCATCGATGATAAGGTTACCTTCAAACTGGCCGCATACATCCTTGACAGACACAGCCATCATTTGTGCCGAAATCATCAGTCCGGCTACAAGAGTTGTAAAAATCTTTTTCATTTTGGTTTGTATTTAATGGGTTATTTATTTGATTCGTTTACCTAATGTATCATATATCGCATCTTCCTTGCGAATGATATAGAGTTGTCCGTTGCGGAAGATCTTGCGTGCCACCTTTCCGGTTTCCTGCGTATTAGGCAGACGGGTAGCAATCGAGTCGGACAGGACCTTCAGGTTGAGCACCATGGTCGAGTCACAATCGTCGATGCTGTAGTAGGTGGCCTCGAGGGTATAATCGCCGGCAGTGAAGTGGCTCAGATTATAGTATTCCCATTCTGCGTTATCACCCTCTTTGATAGTCAGGAGATCTTCTATATAATATATAGGAAGAATAGTAACGGTCAAATTAACGATAGAGTCTCCACCGTAGATATTCAGTTCGCTAGCGCGTACTTCACCTTGGAAGGCCTCGCCGTATTTTACTCCTTCGAATTCCACCTCTTCTCCATGGCAAGTCGCTGCCTCGTAGTAACCGTAGGTAACCGGTATGTCCGATACGTGGAGCGTCAGCACATATACTGAGTCACAACCGTTGGTAGCGGTCAAACTGTCGTAGAACAGATACGGGTCGGACGATTGAGGCAGTCCCTGAATAGTCTTGCCGTGCCATACCAGGTCCGCTTCGTTCACATACTTGGTCTCGTCAAAACGATAAGTCGGCAACACATTCAGCGTCAAGGTATAAACCGAATCCTTGCCATAGATAGATAAGAGCGAATCGTATATAACGGTTGTTCCCACTTGGCCGGTCGGCAGAGATTTGTTGTGCCATGTTGTCTCTTCGTTTTTGCAGGCAGTAATGGTTTCGCTGAATGCGTACGGGATTGCCTCAACGGTCAGCGTCAGTGTGAATACAGAATCACAACCTGCTTTGGTCTTCAGCGCGTTGGTGTCATTGTAAACACCGGGCACCAAATTGTTGTACTCTCTACCTTGCCACGAATAGGACTCATCCATGCGGATGGTAGCCGTAGTCGGGTAGGAATAGGTTGGCAGCACATTGAGCGTCAGTGTGATAAGCGAATCACCGCCACGTGTGTTGGGAATAGTGGTATTGTAGGTTCCCGCCTCGGTGAGGTTGGAGAACAAATTGTCCGAATACGGTTCGTTGTCGCAAGTAGTGGCCGAATAGGCATATTCTGTGTCATAAATAGGTTCAGCCATTTGCAATGTATATACGGAATATGCGCGTGCCTGCGAGTAGTTTTGCGCCACTACGTAAACATGCACCTGATTGTTCTTGGCGTCATAGCCTATGAACGATTTGGATGCCTTACCGTTGGAGGTGGCAGCAAAGGTGTAGTCCTGGTCGCTGAACATATTCTGCGTTGTGGCTTGCCCGTTGGAGAATGATACGTCGGTGCCATTCATCTTCAGCGATGTGAGCGCGTGGTTGTAAACCATCTCCGCGTCGTCCAGGTAGATATTGTCGTAGTGGTATGTTTTGTTGAACACACTTCCCTCTGAATAGGTAGAACCGCCTCCCGGAGTCATGTTGGTTGAGAAGGTGATGAGCACATAGGCTGCTGATGCGGGATTGACGTTCGAATAAGTGAACGGCACAGCCAAACGCTGCCAATCCATGTTCTTAGCCGTATAGTTGAGAGTGGCATCAGCGATATGTGCTTTTCCGTAATCTCCACTCTCCGGATCTTGATAACGGGTATTGGTGGTTACTACTGCACGCATTCGGGCTTTGTTGACAGAATTGTTCGGGTCCTTGTCGGCGGGAATATACTTTGCCCAAAAGACAATAGAATCCGGATTGCCGACAAATGGTGTGTTGAAGCCAGACTTGGAAGGATCTGAATAGTTGTAGTTTCCTTCCGGATCATTCGCAGTCATAGAGCCTGCATTGACGCAACCATTCGTGCAGTTACCATTAGCTTTGACTCCGGCAATGAGGTTCGAGGCAATCATCACACTATGTGAGCCGGTCGAACCGGGACGTTTATCAGTGGATTGTTTAAACTGGCCGTCACCGCCGGCCATAGAAGCGAAATTTCCGGTTGCCGTTCCAAACGAGTGCCAGCCGCTTGGCTCATTGTTGGACCAGTTGCCTTCGAAACCACCATTGTTGATAGCATAGTTCTTGTCCGTCACTCTGTTTCCGGAGAACAACACAAAAATAGGTTGAGGCAATGAGGATGCAGCAATAGAGAGCAACACTTGTGCCGAGTTCGCCGAAAGGATAGAATTGTAGGTCGTACCGCCATCTACCAAACCGTTGACTACATCTATAGTAGCACGTTCGTTGATAGCCTTGATATACAAACCACTATTGTTCAACGTCAGTTTGCCGTTTCCATCCATCGGGATGTTCACCAATACGATGTTGCCCAAGGATGCATTGTTGTACTTAAAATCCGGCAGCACGAAAGTGATGCTATTACTCTCCGTTCCCGGCAAAATATATACCTCCTCGTTGGCATAGTTGGTACCACCGATATTGAGATTACCGCGAAACATGCCGGTCACATCATTGACACTGACAGCCTGCGCGGTCACAGCCAGCAAGCCAATCCATATACATGTAAAAATTCTCTTCATATCTTTTGTCTATATTTATTACAAGGTGATGTTCATTCTGCAAACAAACGTACGTGGAGGAGCCAACGCCATCGGACGGAAGCTATACTCCGTATTCAGCAGGTTGTTAATCATAAACTGCATCTCCACATGTTCTTTGAAACGGAATGCACAGCGCAGATCCATGGTGAAGATTCCGGTGTTGTGACTCATCCAATAGTCATGGAGCGCAATGCCGTCTTCGTAGCCGAAAATGAACTTGCGTGCATAGTCCATCAGGTCCGGAGCAGCCTTCTCTCGCTCATCCACCATCAGATAGTCCACCGCCAGCATCTTGCTACGATAGGACATATTCATTCCGACAGAGAACCACTTGACATTATAGTCCAGCGTGGTTTTGAAGGAGTGTTTGTTGCGATACTTCAGATACTTGGTGTCGTTGGATTTGTTCTTCATCTGCAGCGGATCGACATATAGTTTCTCCTGCTCTATACGCTCTGCATTATCCATATCTTCGGGTTCGGTGAAGGTATAACCGATCGAATAAGTCAGGCCCATATCCTTCTTGATATCCACCTTGCCGCTTGTGCTAACCTCTGCACCGTAGATACGCGCGTGGCTCACATTGACAAACTGCGCACCGATACCTATACCTGCGCCGCTGAGCGACTTGGTCGTTTTGATACCGTCTATCATATTCTGCGCCTCATCTATCACATCGTAGATAGAGTTGATCATCGAGTAGTCCGAATTGCGGAACAGACCAAACTGATACTCAATCATATTGCGATACTCGGTGTAGAACGCAGCCACATCCAGAGTTCCGGTAACGGGACCGAACTTATAGAGTTGCTTGTAACCGATTTCGGCATTATAGCCGGACTCCGGTTTGATATTCTGGTTCGGATAGACACCCACTCCGCCTATATCCTTGCGAGCAAACTTCTCTGTGATAGACGGATTGCGGTATCCTTGTCCGAAGCTGGCACGGAGGAAACCGGCCTTGTATATTTCCCAGTTCAGTCCGGCGCGGAAGACCGGGCGAACAGGGCAGAGCCAACTACCGAGTTGTATATTCGCCTCCTTGTAACTATTATCCATTCGGTAGTACTCCAATCGTACTCCGGCGCTGAGCGACAGGCGATTAGCTATACGGTGGTCGTACTGCAGATAGGCTGCCACATTGTCGGTATGGTGCGTACCGGTAATATTGGCCGTATTGGTGATATGGTTCCAATTGATACCGGTAGTCAGTCGCACGCCCGATTGCCACTGTTTGGCAAACTGGTAGTCCACATAGGCGTTGTAGGTCAACTCCGGACGAGTGGGGGCATCGTCTGCCAAGAGAGCCATCGCATAGGCAACCGCATCCTGCAGTTCGGCTATCGAGCCCGTATAGCCCAATCCGTTTTGTACCAGATCAATTCCCGCCACTATGGCATCCAACCATTGTTCGTTCTTGACCGGCACAGCCACGTCCTTGAAGGTAACCAGCAAAGCATCCTCAAGCGACATGCCGCCATCGGTATAACCGGTGATCTTGTCGTAGTAACCTTTCACCTTGTCCAGATCGAAACTGGTTAATCCCCACTTAATCAGGTCCTCGGTGCTGATTGTAGCCGACGGAGTGGTTAGATTGTCGGCAGTCAGATAGAAGCGAGTACGCAGTTTATGCGATATACCCTTCTCCGTGTCATCGTAATTGAAGAACGGATCGATATTGAAATTGTGCTCCTTGCGGCCCATGTTGGTCAGCGGAGACGAATGAATAGGGTCCTTCGGGCTACGCCAAATGAAGAAATCGCCGTATTGGTTAGCCACATAGTTCATATTGAGTCCCATATTCATGTATTTCTCTCCGTCCATCGGTTTATGGTAGGTCATATTGCCGCCCAAACGGATACGGTCGTTGTAGCTCTGCTGACGATAACTCTCGTCGCTAAACGCACTGATGGCAGCCGAGAAATCAAAGTCTCCTACACGGCGTGCATGCGAAGCCTCAGCTCCGTAGTAGAGAGGCAGACGGGCGCCGGTATGTTTGTATTCCTTGTAGTTGTCATATATACCCACATAGCCGGAAGCCTTGGTCTGAGGGGTCAGGCCCGGACGCTGGGTGCGCACGTTGATAACACCGTTCAGCGCAGACGAACCGTACAGTACAGACGAAGCACCCTTAACCACCTCCACCTGAGCCACGTTCTCCAACGGAATATTGTTCCAGTTGATTTCTCCGGTTTTGGGATTGAGGATGGTCATTCCGTCCATCAGCACTTGGCAACGCGAACCTACGCTATAGGTCCATCCACCGCCACCACGTATACTGGGCTGCTTGTCTATGATCTCCACGCCCGGCAAAGTCTGCAGTGTAGCAGACAAGTCCGTTGGAGCCTGGCTGCGCAATGCCTGCGGTTTCAGTACCTCCATGGACACCGTCACATCGGTTTGGCGCTGTTCAAAGCGACCGGCCGTAACAACCACATCGTCCAGCAACTCGTTGTGCGGCAACATGGCCACATTCAGCGTCGGAGTAACCGAACTGACCACATGAGTCTCAGTGTCATAGCCAATGTAGGAGAAACAGAGTTTGACGGGTTTCTTCAAATCGAGAGAGATGGAATAACGACCGTCGATATCGGTCACTGTTCCTACGGAGTTGTTGTCACAATCGTAGATAGTTACGCCTACCA
>JAEEHO010000224.1 GCA_016280845.1 Paludibacteraceae bacterium
CGTTCATCACGTCGTTCTTCAGCGCCGCGACGCGCTCGACCCGCATGTTGTCGTCCGCCGCGCGCAAATATGCCAGCAACGCATCAACTTCTCCTGTCGCCAAATCCCTCCGCCGCGCAATCGACCGCAATGCGTCGTTCCGCGCCTCGTAGCGGTCTGCCGTCGCCTCGTCCAGGCCGCATGCGATCGCAACAGCGCCCGACGCAGCCGCGACAGTGTTCTGATCCTGCAGCTCCGCCTTCCGCTCCACCGCCTTGACGCGGACCTCTGCGGGCGGCACAGGTGCTTCTGGCATTGGCATTTGAGGCTTGTCGGCAAGCCGCTGGCACAAGAATGCAAGCGTCAACACGACGATCGTCACAATCACGCCGCTTGCGACAATGGCAACCGCAATCATCTGTCTTGACGGTTTTATTGATCTAACATACTTTACAAGTATGAACCCGACAACAACAGCCAACAAAGATAGACCAAAGGACAGTCCGAACGCAGTCAACGCAACATTGGACCAATCGCCCTCCGGCCCCCCTTCAACGATCACAACAGGCGCATCCTCTTTCAGGTCGTTCCAACAACCGGTTCTCACGATAATTTCTTGATTTGTCATTTGAGACAACCCTTCCTCAACAGATGTTTTCATTGACTTTCTTTCTTGCTACAGCCAGTTTTCGAAGATCGCAAAACTTCCCAAGCGTAATAAACCGACTTTTTCCCCTTGACTGCAATGCATCGAAATGTCGTTTCAAGTGTGCATTTCCTATTTTGGCAATAGCAACCCAACCCCGGCAAAATAGTAATGCAAGGGCCATCAATTCGAACCGTAATCCTCTTCCATAAATTTTCACGGCTGCATTTTTGTCCGTCTTGAACAGAATACCCAGCTTCACCAACTGGATAAGGAACCAGACTACAAGTACAAAGATAATCGAACAGACCCCTAACATCAACCTTCGAGCATGGCGCATTCCTTAGAAACAAATAAGTCTCTGCGAGAGATCTGCTTTCGTCAGGTAATTCAAAGTTGGCCTCATACGTCATTTCCTCCAATGGATCCCTGCTCAGCCACCTTCCCATCGCCGGCTCGTAGTGACGGTAGTTGTAGCACACCAGACTTAGCACATCGCCCGCATATTCAGATGAGAAGCGGAAGGGATTGTATGTGCGGAAGTCGTATACGGTTGATGTGGAATTACGGGTCGAGGCGGTGATTGCACCGAAGGGAGCGTATTCGTAATGCGCGGCGACGCCGGAGACGCCGGAGAAGAAGACGAGATCGGAGACGTTCTTGTTGCCGTCGTGCGTGACGTGCAGCTTGCACACGTTCGGCTTTTCAAACATCAGCGGGCGCGTCGCTACAGGCTCGGCGGGATCCCATGCGAAGATTAGATCTATGGCGTTGTCTGCGGCGGCATTGAGTCGCTGGATGCAGAGATAGCCATCATAGACGAAGCGATGATGTGTGTTTGTGGCGGTCGCAGGGGACTGCGACCCTCCCGCGTCTGATGTGACGGTCTCAAGATATTCCACGCGACGCCCCATGCGGTCAAACTTCATCGTGATGTTGGTGTCGCCGCAGGTCCAGAGGACGGGCCGGTTCTCGCCGTTGTACGAAACAGACCATGTTCCAGTTGATGTCCTTACCAGCGTCTGGTTGCCGTCGGCGTCGTAGGCGGGGGAGAATTCTCCCGCAGAGAACGCAGAGGCCGCGGAGTTGGAGATGGAGATGGAGGTATGTTGGTTGAGCGAATTTGCAGAATAGGCGAACGAGACAAGCTCGTCCCTCCCAGCGACAAGTCCAGAAGAGGCCAGACGGTTGCCGATGTCGTCGTAGTTATAAGAGTATTCGTTCGCAGTGGACCGAGGCCCTACCGACTTGGACGCTGAAACAAGCTCGTTGCGCGCGTTGTAGCCGTATGTGTCGCTACGCGACTCGCTCATCATCGTACCGGAACGGGCGATCTCGACGCGAGAGCCGACGGCGTCGCAAACGTAGTCATACTGCAAGATGATGTTGCCGGCAAAGGCACTCTTCGCCTGCGCGAGCGGGTTACTTGCGGGACAAACTGTCTGACCTCTTGTCCCACACGCGACGCGAACGCGCGAGACCAGTACCGCCCTGCGCGGCTGGATTCTGCCTCGTCCCGTCGCCCTTTCTCTCTCTTGCTCTGGCATTCTCATGCGTTTCATTATACGCTTTCACCATCGTGCACCCTCAACAAGCCCCGCCACGATCTACTCTTTTATTCAAGCCTATACCCTCTGAATTTTGTTTCCCCTTTGTTACGCAAGGCAATAAACCGTTGGTCAAACACGACAATGCATTCGCCTTCATCCAGCGGTCTAAATAGGTTCTGATCAAGTTTCTCGCCTGATAATTCTTCCGCAAATAGTCCCTCTTCCGCCAGTCGATGCTCATCTCTCAACTTCCTCTCCGTTTCATAATCGGTGACCACCGTAAGCAAAACGACCTTCGTGTTGCCATTCTCAGATTCATAGACAACCTTGTCTCGAACAGCACATCCGAAGTCCCAATCATAGCAGACACAACTCTTGTCTTTTAATAACGGAATCTGCACTCGTACACAATACGGCCATAAATCATGATCTAACGCCCTTGAAACCGGGCCATATGGGCAGATGATGACTGGTTTTGTTGCACAACACTTTATCGCATAATACAATTCATCATTGTAATTCGATTTGCCTCCGAAGCACTTCAGCGGCATATTTGTGTAAGGAAGGCTAATCCACCGAGAGACCTGGCCTTCTATCCTGTGGCCAAGGTTTCCTAAGTCTTGCGAATATGGCACTCCCGGGGGAAAGCTTTGCTCCGCCTCTTCCGGCTTGTCTTCTGTCAGCAGGACACATCGCAGGACGATGTATGGTAAAAGAATCGCACCTGCAACAATGCAGACAAATTGTATGACTGACTTCATTTCCTTTCTTCCTCTCCAATAGCATGCCCTCCGTTGGCAATAATCTGCTCATACATATCCCTTGGATTGGGCGCGTCATAGTTTGGTGCCCACCACGGTGTACTGATTGTGCCGACTCCATTGGGAGCATCAATGCCGTGTTGCCGCAGGTATCCGACGGAATCTATCGTGCAATAGTTGGAAAGTGAAAATGTAGTCGGCAGTTTTTCGATGTCTTTTTTCATCTCATTGCATTGATCTGAACCGAGTTCCCAACACATTTTCGAAACAGCAATTAATCTATGATTTTTGTACTTTTCAACTTTAAATGCACTGCCTGGCACACCATGCAGCATGGCGTAAGCTGTACTTTGTGAGGCCGGACCAAACGAACGCGTGTATGTACTATCAACTATTTCATCGTCGCGGGACTTGCAATCCTCAATAGTCAACCATGTGTGCCCTGCCATGCCTGAAGTTATGTGAAGCGGACCTGCTTCACTTAGCGTCCTACGATCTATTGCCGAATACATGCACACCTTGCAGCAGCACGGCCCTTTCTCTATTTTCTGAGTCTTTCCCTGAGGAGGCTGCCATTTCTTGTATTTCTCAATTATATCGAGGGTATCACTAATTGCATTTATATCTTCCTTTAGATCCTGTATATCTTCCTTTAGATCCTGTTCTATCTGCTGTGCTTTCTGATAATTGGCATACCAAGCATTCCAGTCAATATTCCCAGTAATGCTTTGCAAACCCCGGCAGTCAACAGTCTGCATTACTGCATTTCCGCAATATGCCATTAAAGACAAGGCCGTCATCTCATACACAGGATCGCGAGATGTCCAACGCCCTGCCGATGGGCAATAGTGCCTATAGTTGTAGTACACGAGGCCTAGCGCGTCGTCCTCAACCTCTGAGGAGAATCGGAAGGGATTATAAGTACGGAAGTCGTATGCGATCGAAGTAGTGTTGCGGATCGAGGCGACAAGCGCGCCGAAGGGGGCGTATTCGTAATGCGCGGCGACTCCGCTGCCGCCGGAGAAGAACACAAGATCAGAGACGTTCTTGTTGCCATCGTGTGTGACATGGAGCATGCACACGCCAGGCTTTTCAATCATCAGCGGGCGCGTCGCGACACGCTCCGCCGGATCCCATGCGAAGATTAGGTCAATGGCATTGTTCGCGGCGGCGTTAAGTCGCTGAATGCAGAGATAGCCATCATAGACAAAGCGGTGATGGGTGTTGGTAGCCGTTACACCGTCAACATCTGCCGTTTCAAGATATTCCACGCGACGCCCCATGCGGTCAAACTTCATCGTAATGTTTGTGGTGCCGTTCGACCACTGCACAGGACGGTTCTCGCCGTTGTATGTGACGGACCAGATGCCTGTAGAGGTTTTGAGCAAGGTTTGGTTGCCGTCGTCATCATAGGTGGGGGTAAATTCTCCCGCAGAGAGCGCAGAGGTCGCAGAGTTGGAAATCGAGGTGTACTGGTTGAGCGAATTTGCAGAATAGGCGGACGAGACAAGCTCGTCCCTCCCGCTTGCGAGCTCCGAAGAGGTCAGACGGTTGCCGATGTCATCGTAGGCGTAGGTGTATTCGTCGGCCGGGACGAAGCCCGGCCCTCCCGACTTGGAGGCGGAAATCAGCTCGTTGCGCTCGTTGTAGCCGTAGGCGTCGGTGCGGGTTTCGCTCATCATCGTGCCGGAGCGGGCGATCTCGACGCGAGAGCCGATGGCGTCGCAAACATAGTCGTACTGCGAGATTACGTTGCCGCCGAACTCGTTCCTTACTTGGGCAAGAACGTTGCGGTTTGTCTCGTAAGTGTAGTATGCATAACCGCTATTGCCGTACTTTATGCGATCACGCAGATCTGTCCCTGCAAGATACCGGTTGTCGAACCAGACACCGCCCGACTTCAAGCCCTTGATACGGCCAGAGGCGGCTTCGTACGAAATCCGCGTGCGCCGAGTGCCTTCTGAAGTGTAACCGTCTGCCCTTCCGAACGCATCGTAGTGGCGGACAATGTTTTTGGAGTAGAGACCGTTGATTATCTCTCCTGTCTGCGAGCCGAAACTGTCGTATGTGAATGTCGCGACGCCAGCAACATCAACAGCATTCGTCTGACGCCCCATCGCGTCGTAGGCGAGCGTGACGGACGGTGTGC
>JAEEHO010000225.1 GCA_016280845.1 Paludibacteraceae bacterium
GAACGCACCTATAACTTTGTGTCTTTGCCCCGGTGTTGTGGGCTTTAATTTACGTACAGCCATTTTTAGATATTGCTATAAAAATCAATTGTTTCACCTTCCTTCAGGGTGACGATGGCTTTCTTGTACGCCTGCTGTGCACCCTTCAACAGACCGGACTTGGTCCAGCGTTGTTTGGTCTTCGGAGCACGGATCAGCGTATTCACGTCAGCTACCTGAACATTATACATTTCTTCTACCGCTTTCTTGATCTCAACTTTGTTGGCATTGCGAGCTACTACAAAACCGTAACGGTTCAGCTTCTCGCCGGCGGCGGTCATCTTCTCAGTGACGATGGGTTTCAAAATAATTGCCATAATTCTACCTCCTTATGCTTTTAAAGTTGCCTCGATAGCAGCTGCCGAAGCCTCGGTCAATACTACTACGTTGGAGTTCATGATTGTGTAGGTGTTCAACTCGTTGGCGTTAACCACGTTGATGCGCTGGATGTTTGCAGCCGACTTGCGAGCGTTCAAGTTCGCGTCGTCTACTACGAACAGCACTTTCTTACCAGCTACCTTCAGGTTGTTCAGAACCTCGATCATAGCCTTGGTCTTAGGTGCATCAAAGGTGAGTGCGTCCAATACGAGCAGCTCATTCTGCTTAGCACGGAGCGACAAAGCGGACTTGCGAGCCAATTGCTTCACTTTCTTGTTCAGTTTGAAATCATAGTCACGAGGTACCGGGCCGAAAATCGTACCACCACCTACGCGTACCGGAGATTTCAAATCACCCGGACGTGCGCCGCCGCCGCCCTTCTGACGACCGAGCTTGCGAGTCGAGTGTGCGTTCTCAGAACGCTGTTTAGCTTTTGCAGTACCTTGGCGCTGTGCTGCCAAAAATTGCTTAACGTCCAAGTAGATAGCGTGGTCGTTAGGCTCAATAGCGAAGATTGCGTCATTCAGAGCGATCTTCTTGCCGGTCTCTTTGCCGGCCATGTTCAGAATACTAAGTTCCATAACTACTTACTTGTTGATAATGACGATTGAATTCTTTGCACCCGGTACACTACCCTTCACCATCAGAAGGTTGTACTCAGGAATAACTTTGAGAACGACGAGGTTCTGTACGGTAACACGGTCTACGCCCATGTGACCTGCCATGCGGGTTCCCGGGAAAATACGGCTAGGATATGCACAAGCACCTACCGAACCCGGAGCGCGAAGACGGTCGTCCTGACCGTGAGTGCTCTGGCCGACACCGCCGAAGCCGTGACGCTTTACTACACCCTGGAAACCGTGACCCTTGCTCGTACCAATCACGTCTACATACATACCCTCTTCAAAGAGGTCTGCTGCGGTGATGGTCTGACCCAGTGTCAACTCCTGGTCGAACTCAAACTCTGCTAAGTGGCGCATCGGCTCTACGCCGGCTGCCTTGAAGTGACCTGCCTCTGCCTTGTTGGTGTGCTTCTCGTTCTTGTGCATGAAGCCTACCTGAGCAGCCTTATATCCATCTTTCTCGATGGTCTTCAGCTGGGTTACAACGCACGGACCGGCCTCGATAACGGTGCACGGGATGTTTTTGCCGTCGGCACCAAATACGGAAGTCATTCCGATCTTTTTTCCTAATAATCCTGGCATTGTTGCTTTAGATTGTTTAGTTGTTGTTAATTTAGTTAATTGTTTTCTCCATTCTCACCCTCGGGGTTTCCGGCTCTTCACCGCTTGCGCGATTACTCTTTGCGGCGCTAACCGAGGGAAATGGCCGAAGTTTCATCAAACCTTGATCTCTACCTCTACACCCGAAGCAAGTTCCAGCTTCATCAGTGCCTCAACGGTTTTGTTGTTGCTGTTGTAGATGTCGATCAGACGCTTAAAGCTCGACAACTCGAACTGCTCACGGCTCTTCTTGTTTACGAAGGTAGAGCGGTTTACAGTAAAGATGCGCTTGTGTGTCGGCAGTGGAATTGGACCACTTACTACGGCACCGGTAGCCTTTACAGTCTTCACGATCTTCTCTGCAGACTTGTCAACCAGGTTGTGGTCGAAAGACTTCAGTTTGATACGAATTTTTTGACTCATAATAATTAATTAATCTTTATTTGTTAGTAAATCGCGGAGCGCAGACCGACTAAAGAGTCATTTGCTTAGATGACCCGCGCCCCACAGGGTTAATTTAATTGCCGTACTCAGGGTCACGTACGTGTGTACGTGTATGTACGTTCCGTATGTTTTCGAGCGGGCGTGTGTGCACACACTTGCGCACACACGCGCTCTGTTTTTTTGTCTTTATTCTTTGCTCCGTTTAAGAATTTGTTTGGAGAAGATTTGAATTTTCCGGCGAGGGAGTTATGAGGTTCATAATGACCGAGCCGAAAACTCAAAGATTCCCAAAGAAATTCAATTAAACGAGGTCAACGCGACCGCCAACTTCAGTCAGCACAGCCTTAGCGATTGTGTTCGAAACTGCCTCGTAGTGGCTGAACTCCATCGAAGAAGTTGCACGACCCGAAGTGATGGTACGCAGGGCGGTTACATAACCGAACATCTCTGCCAATGGTACCTTAGCCTTCACGATGCGAGCACCGGTGCGGCTGGTGTCCATACCCTCTACCTGGCCACGACGCTTGTTCAAGTCACCGATCACATCACCCATCGACTCCTCAGGAGTAACAACTTCGATCTTCATAATCGGCTCCATCAACTGCGGTTTAGCCTTGGCGCAAGCCTCCTTGAATGCCATCTGAGCAGCGATCTCGAACGACAACTGGTCAGAGTCAACAGGGTGGAAGCTACCATCCATCAGGGTTACCTTCAGGCTGTCAAGCGGATAACCTGCGAGAACACCGTTCTTCATAGCGGCCTCGAAGCCCTTCTGAACAGACGGGATGTACTCCTTAGGCACATTACCACCCTTGACGATATCTTCGAACTGCAGACCGCCCGGGAAGTCAGCGTCAGCCGGCTCTACGCGAACGATGATGTCTGCGAACTTACCACGACCACCGGACTGCTTCTTGTAAACCTCGCGCAACTCTACCGGAGCAGAGATAGCCTCACGGTAAGCCACTTGCGGACGACCTTGGTTACACTCCACCTTGAACTCACGTTTCAGACGGTCGATGATGATCTCCAAGTGCAACTCACCCATACCCGAGATA
>JAEEHO010000226.1 GCA_016280845.1 Paludibacteraceae bacterium
CGGGAGGTGATTCGTGTTCCACGTGAAACATTCATGTTAGTTTGCTATAAGCAAACTAAAGGTATATTATACTATTTATCTTCCCATGAGGACTAAAAGTACACTAATATCGTTGGGGCTTACGCCCGGGATACGGTTAGCTTCGCCTATGGTTTTTGGTTTGATGCGAGTTAATTTTTGTCGTGCCTCAGTACTCAAACTCTGTACATCCTCATAGTTGAAAGTATCAGGGATACGTATTTGGTCGAGGCGCTGAAGCTTGGATGCCTCCATCTTTTCTCGTCGGATGTAGCCGGCGTACTTGATCTGAATCTCACAACTCTCCACGGTCTCATCCGATAGATTGGCCATCCTCTCTTTGAGAGAAGGTAGTACTTCGGCAAGAGAAGAAATGGTGATTTGCGGACGGAGTATCAGGTCGCTGATCTTGCAGCCCTCGTGCAGAGGAGTGCTACCTATCTGTTCGAGCCAGCCATTGATATCACGCATGCTTACGTTTGTCTGCTGCATAAACTCGATGAACTCGCTGCAATCTGTTTTCTTGTTTTGCCATAACTGATAGCGATATTGATCAGCAAGTCCTATGCTATGGCCGCGCTCTGTGAGTCGCTCGTCGGCATTATCCTGACGGAGCAAGATACGGTACTCGGCACGCGAGGTGAACATACGGTATGGTTCGTCTACTCCCTTGTTGACTAAATCATCTATGAGTACTCCGATGTAACTCTCGTCACGACCGAGTGTGAAAGGCTTACCACCATGCACATTCTGGTGAGCATTGATTCCGGCAATCAGTCCTTGACCAGCAGCTTCCTCATATCCTGTAGTACCATTGATCTGTCCGGCGAAAAACAGATTTCTAATCTGTTTAGTCTCCAACGTGTGGTGCAACTGTGTGGGATCAAAGAAGTCATACTCGATAGCATAACCAGGACGATAGAGCACTATATCCTCCAACCCTTTGATTGTTTTCAATCCGGCTAACTGCACCTGCCATGGTAGACTGCTGGAAAAACCATTGACATAGTACTCGTTGCTGTCCACACCCTCGGGCTCCAAAAAAAGTTGGTGTGCTTCTTTGTCGGCAAAGGTAACTATCTTGGTCTCAATACTCGGACAATAGCGCGGACCTATACTTCGTATCTGTCCGTTATAGAGTGGTGAATCTGCCAGTCCGGCGCGCAGTGTGTCGTGGGTCTTGGGGTTAGTATAAGTGATCCAACACGGCATCTGCTTGAGTTTGCGATGCACATTATCCAGATAGGAGAACTGTCGCCAAGTGTCGTCTCCATCCTGGCGCACCATCTGATCAAAATGGATAGAGCGTGCATCCACACGAGCAGGTGTGCCGGTCTTCATTCTGTCGGCACGAAAACCAAGGTCAACCAGTTGCTCGGTCAATCCGTGCGATGCCGGCTCGGACGTTCGTCCACCCGGTATCTGTGTACGGCCGCAATGCATCAGTCCGTTCAGAAAAGTGCCGTTGGTCAACACTACCGCTTCGGCCTGCATCTCAACGCCCAACATAGTGCGCACTCCACATACCTTATTATCTTTGATAATAAGACTTGTCACTATATCTTGCCAAAGAAACAGATTGTCGGTATGAGAAAGCACGTGTACCCACTCTTCTATAAAACGTTTGCGATCGCTCTGACTACGCGGACTCCACATGGCAGGTCCTTTGCTCTGGTTGAGCATGCGGAACTGGATTGCGCTGCGGTCAGTAACGATACCCATTTGGCCTCCCAACGCATCTATCTCACGAACGATCTGACCCTTGGCTATTCCTCCCACTGCCGGATTACAACTCATCTGACCTATCTTATTCATGTCCATTGTGATGAGCAGTGTACGACTACCCATACGGGCAGCTGCACTGGCTGCTTCACATCCGGCATGTCCGGCTCCTACTACTATGACATCGTATTTAAAATCCACTTACTTTAGTTGAATTGGTATAATTATTTCTTGCCGATAATATGCGTACGATGAAGCCATCCGGTGATACCGCTGAAACTGGCGGCAGATATGGTACGCATACGCGGCACAAACGCATTCTCCAAATGACAACGATAGGTAATATCGTTGGTTGCAGGATTGACGATCAATCCGATGATATCAAACCTAATCTCTTTCTCTATCTTGCGATACTTGACGTACGCATTAGCAGCCGCTACCATCCTGCGTTTCTTGGTCTCATCCACATACTCCTCGGGCATCTTATTGCCAAACGTTCCGGTTCGGGCTTTGACCTCGGCAAACACTATCACCTTACGGTTCTCGGCTATCAAGTCAATCTCCAGATGACCCATACGCCAGTTGCGCTCAACGATGCGGAATCCTTTTTTCTCCAACATCTTGGACGCCTCTTTCTCACCCAGTATACCTATCGGATTAGTTACAAACATACTTATCTCAGTTGCTCCATACGGGCGGCATCCAACCGCAACAGAATAAACAGCAGCATAGTGAATCCCCACAACGAACTACCGCCGTAACTGAAGAAGGGCAACGGGATACCGATCACGGGTAGTACACCAAGCACCATACCCACATTAATCATCAGGTGGAAGAGGAAGATGCTCGCCACCGAATAGGCATATATCTGTGTGAAGGTTGTTCGTTGTCGCTCAGCAATGGTAACCAATCGCAGTATGAATAGCAGGTAAAGCAATAGTACACCTACCGAACCGACAAACCCCCACTCTTCTCCAACTGTACAAAAGATGAAGTCCGTATCTTGCTCAGGCACAAACTGCAGTTTAGTCTGCGTGCCCTTGAGATATCCTTTGCCTAAGAATCGTCCGGATCCAATAGCAATACGCGCTTGATTGACGTTATATCCTGCTCCGGCCAGATCTTCTTTCATACCCAGCAGCACCTCGATACGCGTACGCTGGTGCGGCTGCAACACACGTGTGAACACCAGGTCGCAGGCCTGTGTATAACCGATGCATACCAGTCCGAACACAGTAGCCCATATCAGTCCGTAGCGGCGGTAATAGACAGCCACTACCAACGTGTACAGACTCAACGCAACTACCAGACCAACGGCCAACCAATCAAACGGCACAGTGATCCATACATTTATCAATGCTCCTATACCGAACACAGCCGCTACAGTAACCAACAATATGGTCAGTTGCCATTTCACAGGATGCTCTTTGCATACAAAATAGATCTCCACACCTATCAGCAGCAGCATACAACTGAGCATTCCTACACTACCTGTGCCTATCGGCAAAGGTATAGCGCCAAAACGAATACTCGTGATGAACAGCACTACTGCCGCCACACAACTCCATAGTATATGCGGGGTCATGCCTTGGCGATAGAATACCAGCAGGAACGCAGCAAACACCAGTGCCGAACCGGTCTCTCGCTGCATGATCATGATAATCAGGCACGGCACTCCTATCAATGCAAACGGTATAACAAGATCGCGCCAACCACGTAACTTGTAGTCGTACTGACCCATATATTTGGCCACGGCCAACGCCACGATACACTTGGCAAACTCGGCAGGTTGCAGACTGACCGGACCCAACGATATCCAACTCATCGAGCCCTTGATATCATGAGCCAGGAACGGCGTTGCTATCAACAACAGCAACATCAAGCCATAGGCAACATAGGCGAACAGATCGTAAGTCTTGTAGTCTATGAGCAACAACGTACCTCCCAATACCAACGAGCCCAGTATCCAGACAAACTGTTTACCGGCGCGGTTGGTGAAATCGAAGATACTGGTCTGATCGAAGTTATAGCTGGCTCCGTATATATTGAGCCAACCGAACAGCACCAACCCGATGAACATGCCTATCGTAGGCCAGTCCACATTCTGCAATATGCTACCATTTCTTGACGCTCCCATTCAACACTGTGCTTGATATACGTTTCCTTAAATCTTTGCGTTTCACTTCGCCTGTCAGATATTGCTCTATCAACAGGCTTGCGATAGGGCAAGCCCAAGTAGCTCCAAAGCCGGCATTCTCTACCACTACAGCTACGGCTATCTGCGGATCATCCACAGGTGCAAAGCCGATGAAGATAGCATGGTCCTTACCATGCGGATTCTGCGCCGTTCCGGTCTTGCCTCCTGTCTCTATGCCCTCTATCGGATAATAACGACCTGTACCGTATGTCATCACACGGTGCATGCCGTCTTTGACTACCTCAAAATGCTGTTTGTCTATATCCAGCTTGTGTATATGCGCTAACATCGAGTCGTTCTTATTCAAGTGCGGCGTGATGAAATAGCCTTCGTTGGCTATCGTGGCAACCTGATTAGCCAACTGCAGCGGTGTCGCCAATATCTCACCCTGACCGATACTCAACGAACGGATAGTGATGGCTTTCCAACCGGCCTTGCCGTAATACTTGTCAAAGAACAGCGCACTCGGGATATTACCGGACGACTGTTCACTGATATCCGAATCGGTGAAACGATGGCCAATTCCGAACGCCATAACATCTTCGCGCCACGACTCGTAGCGCATATGTATGTCACCTCCACCCTTCTGCAACAAGTCACGAAAAGCGCACCAGAAATACGGGTTACAACTCTGCTCTATAGCCTTGTCCAACGCCACCGGCGAACCGTGATGGTGCGTACACTTGATAGGCGTACTAGCCGGTCCTGAACAGGGATAGAGAGTCTTAGGAGTGATTGCTCCGTCCTGCAGACAAACAAGTGCCTGAATCGTCTTGAACGTCGATCCGGGAGGATACATCGCTTGCGTTGCACGGTTCATCAACGGCTTGGTTGGATCATTAAGCAATTGGTTGTAGTTGTGGCTACGCTCTTTGCCAACCAGAACTTTCGGATTCCACGATGGATTAGACGCGAGCGCAAGTATCTCGCCTGTCTTCGGCTCTATAGCCACAGCGCTACCTACCTTGCCGGCCAGCAATTCCTCAGCCAGCATCTGTAGTTTAATATCCAGCGTGGTCGTCAGGTCCGTGCCGGCTTCTGCCAGACAATCCAACGCACCGTCCTGATACCTGCCTTGCATACGACCGCGCGAGTCACGCATGAGTATCTCTACACCCTTCACACCACGCAACTCTTTCTCGTATGTACGCTCCAGGCCGTCACGACCGGAATAATCGCCACGTGCATAGTACGGATCGTTGTCTATATCGTTCTGATTGACCTCGCCTACCGAACCCAGCACATGCGCAGCTGCATTATACGTATAGTCACGCAGCGTACGTTTCTGTATCTGCACACCCGGATAGAGGAACAGAGCCTCTTGCAACGTCGCTATATCTTCTTTTTTCAGCTGACCCATAAACGACTGGGGCGTATAACGCGAATAACCGCGGTTCTTACGCTTGTCCTTTATCTCAGCTACACGTTCGTCGAACTCTTCACGGCTGATTTTCAAACTCTTGCAGAAACCGACTGTGTCCCAATTATCTCCCATCTCACGCATAGTGATTGTTATTTCGTAGATAGGTTGGTTGAACACAAGTAATTCGCCGTTTCTGTCATATATCAGTCCGCGCGCAGGATAAATAGTCTGTTTAACAAGGGCGTTAGTCTCTGCTTCGCTCTTGGTAGATTGATCTATTATCTGCAAGAAAAACAACCTAAATATATACACCAATACCACACCAATAGCTATGCCACTGATGGTGTAACTGCGTTTATAAAATTGGTCGTTAATCATCTATTTTTCAGTATATTATATCCAAATACGAATAGTATACTCAACACGCCGCTCACTAATGTTTCCAATAGCACGTAGCCGAAATGGTCCCAACTCCAAGCCGCCAGCATGAACACCGAAAAATGGTGAAGCATAACCAGAATGACCGTATATTTGATCATCGCTTCCGGACCTAACGTACGCAGGCTTATCTGTTCGTTCAAACGATCTACATCATTCACTATGAGTTCCAGTACATAGCGACGCGAGAACATGAGCAGAGTACATGCTGCCATGTGCACACCTAGCGAATTGCAGAATACATCCATCAACAATCCTGTAATAAATCCACAGAGCATATCTATCTTAGGTGACAGCGTGACGGGCATCATCAACAAGCATATCACGTAGATATACGGATGACACACGCCGTACAACTGCACCTGATCGACCAGCAGCACCTGCAGGATCATCATTACAACATATCGTATTGTTTGTTTAGTCCAGTCCATTTTCTTGTCCCTCCAATTCCTCTAATTCGTCTTGGTTGGCGTTGCGGATCACCTCCACGTACTTCAGTCGTTTGAAATTAGTCTGCAAACGCACACGTATCGTATAGTACGAATCGCCCGGATTCAGCACGCTGTTATCCACAACTCCCACAGCCAGACCTTCCGGGAAAACCGGACTCAATCCGCTAGTCACAATCGTGTCACCCGAATTGACCACCATATGTGATGCCACATCTGTCAGCAACGCTATACGTGTATCCTTTCCGTCCCATCTCAACGAACATAGATAGTCGTTCTTCTTGAATCGACAACTCAACTGACTTTGCTCGCTAATCAGCGGTAGCACAACGCTGTAGTTCAGTCCTACCGTACGCACTATGCCCACTACGCCGTCTTTGTTTCTAACGCCTTGACCGCGTTTGACTCCGTCTTTCTCGCCACGGTCGATAGTCAAATAATTGTGCAATCGGTCGGTCGTCATCTGTACTACTTTAGCCGACTGATATGTTATTATCGAGTCGCCCTGCAACAACGTCAACTGATTGCGCAACATAGCGTTATCTTGCGCTAACTGCTCGTTCTGATGCTTCAGCGCAAAATAGTCTCCTACATCGTTGACACGCTCGTATTGCCAAGCCACCACATCGTTGGCGGTGCTCAGCATACTACTACGAGGATATGCCTGATTGTAGAATAAGAGCAAAAAGGCAGCAACTTCCAAGAGTAAGAACACCAGGAAGTTGCTATAGCGATGTAGTATTTTCCACAGGTACTGCATGACGCCTATGGATTAGCGTTAACGAATCAGGAAGCCGAAGTTGTTCACGTTCTTCAGCGCTATGCCTGTACCACGTGCCACCGAGTGCAACGGGTCGTCTGCAACGTGGAACGGAATAGTGATCTTGTCGGTCAAACGCTTTGCCAAACCGTGCAACAACGCACCACCACCGGCCAGGTATATACCGCGTTTCACAATATCCGAGTACAACTCAGGCGGCGTTGCTTCCAGCGCTTGCAGAATAGCGCCTTCTATCTTGCTCACACTCTTTTCCAAGCAGTGAGAAATCTCCTGATAGCTTACCGGAACAGACATCGGCAGAGCGGTCACCTTGTTCGGACCCACTACGATGAAATCCTCCGGAGCATCCTCCAACTCAGGCAGAGCCGAACCAACCTGTATCTTGATGCGCTCTGCTGTAGGCTCATCGATACGCAAGTTGTGCATACGACCCATATATTCGATAATATCTTGGTTGAAATCGTCACCTGCAATCTTGATAGACTTGTTGCTAACGATGCCGCCGAGCGAAATCACAGCAATCTCAGTCGTACCACCACCTATATCTACAATCATACAACCTTCAGGACTCTCTACATCAAGACCAATACCGATTGCTGCGGCCATTGGCTCGTATATCATATATATATCACGTCCACCTGCATGCTCCGAACTGTCGCGTACGGCACGGATCTCGACTTCCGTTGAACCGGAAGGGATACATACTACCATACGGATGGAAGGAGAGAACAGTTGCGACTGCTTCGGAATCATCTTGATCATACCGCGAATCATCATCTCGCAGGCATAGAAATCGGCAATCACACCATCACGCAACGGGCGTACCGTGCGAATCATGTTACCACCTTTTCCGATCATTTGTTGTGCCTTACGACCAACAGCAACCATCTTGTTGTCAGCCATCGAAATTGCTACGACAGAAGGCTCATCCACTACAACCTTGTCATCGCACATGATGATGGTGTTCGCAGTACCCAAGTCAATCGCAATCTCCTGAGTAAAAGAAAAAAGTCCCATAATTGTATTGATGTTTTTAATGTAATTTTCTCGGTAAAATTAGCAAATAATATACCTTTTTTTAGTATATTCCACTCGCTAATTTAAGAAAAAGCGCACAAAAGTACAACTTTTTTTTGATATACGCAAGCGCGCGTGTTCATTTTTGTTCAAAAAAATGATTATTACCCTGCGAAGGCGCTCTTCTTCTCTTCGCACTCGACGCACTTTTTCATTCGCATTTGATACTTTTTTCTATCATTTTTGTTTAATATTTTTGCTATAATTTCATCGTGTACGTATCGGGGTTTTATCGGGGTTTTATCGAACAAAAAAAGCCCGAGACTTGACTCAGGCTTATAAGAATCTTCGAATCTTTAATTCTTTTACTCTTTTTCCTTACTTACGCGGAACGAATAATACTTCTGTCCAAAATAACTGATTGCCACCGTAAGTATAGTGATAATCATCTTGCTCGGCGTCGGATACCATCCCCATACGTCCACACACAACTTCAATCCGAAATAGTTAACTGCCAGATTGACAGCCACTATCGTGATGTAGCGCAGTAACTGGCGACCGCCTTGCAGATCCGACTGAGTGAAGGTAACATACTTGTTCAACCAAAATCCGGTCAGCAACGTAATAGGAAAAACGATGCACAAAGTGGCTATATGCGGCGTCAACGCTTGCGAAAACTGATAGCTGAAAACTGAAAACTGAAAGCTTACAATCTCATGACCTATAACAAAGTTATAAACCAGAAAGTACAATACCCAGTCTAATACCATGTTACCGCCGCCGCATACTGCGTACCTGAACAGCTGCTCTGACACGATTTTGCGAAAGGGAGTGTAGAAAAAATCAATGATTTTAGTGATTATTTGCGCTAAACGGCACATTTTCTCTTAAAATGTTTGGTAGTTTCAAAAAAAAGCAGTACTTTTGCAGCCGCAAAAGCGAATGGCTATCGAGAGCCCGCTTACAATTTGCGTGCAAAAGTATAAAAAACTTTTCATATACGCAAATATTTTTAACTAAATTCAACAACTAATGGACGATTATCACGCGGACAATGCAACAAGTACATGCCAAGAAACAATCGTGCGAGAATACCGTACGAGCAAAGAAATTTCTGGGGCAGCACTTCTTGACGGACCTGAACGTCGCCCGTCAGATTGCTGAAACAGTCACTTCGGGCCGAACATTGGAGATCGGACCGGGTATGGGCGTTCTTACCCAATTTCTTCTTCAGAACAAAAACATCGACCTCACGGCCATTGAATTGGACCGCGAGTCGGTTGCTTATTTGAAGGAATGGTATCCCGAACTCAATCTCATTGAGGGCGATTTCCTCAAATTGGATCTCAATACTCTCTATCCGGAGGGTGAATTCAACGTTATTGGCAACTATCCGTACAACATTTCCTCGCAGATCTTCTTCCGCGTGCTGGACTACAAAGACCGTATTCCTGTATGCTCCGGCATGATCCAAAAGGAAGTGGCTGAGCGTATTGCCAGCAAACCGGGCAACAAAGCATATGGTATCCTGAGCGTTCTGCTGCAGGCATATTATGATATAGAATATTTATTCACCGTGCACGAGCATGTGTTCAATCCGCCGCCTAAAGTCAAATCGGCTGTCATACGCATGACACGAAACAAACGAAGACAGTTGGATTGTGACGAAGTCTTGTTTAAGACTGTTGTCAAAACAGCTTTCAATCAGCGACGAAAACAGATGCGCAATTCTCTTCAACAGCTGGTAGGTAAGGGAAATCCCGTCCTGGAAGAGAATATTTTTACTAAGCGCCCTGAACAGCTGAGTGTAGATGAATTTGTCCAACTAACCAACTTAATTGAAAAAAGTCATGTCGGAAATCAAAATATTCTATAAGGATAAGGAGAAAATCAAGGTAGCACGTACCATCTCCGCACTCAAAGAACTCGATAAGAAAGATATCGTCTGGATAGATCTTCTCGATGTATCCGATAAAACAGAGGATACACTCGAGGGCTTCCTCAAGATTGATATTCAGGAAGATGAAGAGATGGAGGAGATCGAGTTCTCCAGCCGTTATATACAAACGGACGATTCCATCGTGGCCAACAGTAACTTCTTGAGACCAGATTTCGAAACAGAGCCGGTCAACTTTATAATAAAGAACTCTATTCTGGTTTCTATCCGTGATAACGAACTGGACAGTTTCAACGAGACATTCAAGAAACTATTCGTCAATACGCGTAATTTCCCAAGCGGCTACCATGTGCTGGTTGCTCTGATGGAAACACGTGTAGAGAAGGATGCAGATATGATTGAGGACACCACGGAAATGATTACCAACTTGTCCCAACGAATAACTGCCAACGATCATCTCGATGAAGACTTGCTCGTGCAAATCAAGGACTTGCAAGAAAAAGTGACTATTATCCGTCAGAACATATTGGATAAGCAACGTGTGATCAGCAACTTGCTGAAATGCGATTTCATTCCCGAGGAATTAGGTCCGCGTTTGTCTATGGTGATCAAGGATATCAACTCTCTGTTCGATTATACACGTTTCGGTTTTGACCGTCTTGACTACCTCCAGGATACATTCCTCGGTTTGGTCAACATCGAGCAAAACCGTATCATCAAGATATTCACAGTCATCAACATCATCTTCCTGCCTCCTACCCTGATAGGTAGTCTCTATGGAATGAACTTCGATTTCATGCCCGAACTGCATTGGCAATACGGATATGCCTTTGCTCTCGGATTGATGATCTTCTCTGTCGTTATTATCTTGCTGATATTCAAGCTAAAGAAATGGTTATGAACATATTGTTAACAACTGTTGCAACCACCGGTTAATAACGTGTTCCACACTGCATTTATCAAATAGATTAACTTTCAGTGAACAACAAAAAATCTCTATAACTCGTTGAAACCGAAAAGAATTGCAACTTTATTAACAATATCAACAAGCTATAATATAAATAGATTTTTTAATTAAACTATTATATTTTTATATATGACAAACGCGGAGTCCGAGAATCTGAAATCTAAAATAACATCATTAAAGCGTGAAAAGAACGCCGTTATTTTCGCGCACTATTATACCCGCCCGGAAATACAAGAGATAGCCGACTTCATCGGCGACTCGCTTGCGCTCGCGCAACATGCTACGCGCGTACAGGCGGATATATTAGTAATGTGTGGCGTCCACTTTATGGGCGAAACGATGAAGATACTCTGTCCGGACAAGAAGGTTCTTATCCCCGATATGGCTGCTGGCTGTTCGTTGGCCGATAGCTGTAAAGCGGAAGATCTGGCTGTATTCAAAGCGCAGCATCCCGATCATATGGTAGTAAGCTATGTCAATACTTCTGCAGATGTAAAGGCGCTGACAGATATAGTAGTAACCTCCTCTAATGCAAAAAAGATAGTAGACCAACTGCCTGCAGACGCCAAGATCATCTTCGGACCGGATCATAACCTGGGCAGTTATATCAATTCGGTCACCGGCCGCAATATGCTTCTCTGGAATGGTGCGTGCCATGTGCATAGCCGTTTTTCGCTAGAGGCGCTCATGGAACTCAAACGTGAGAATCCAGGCGTGGAAGTACTGGCCCATCCTGAATGCAAAGGCCCGATTCTGGCGCAGAGCGACGTAATCGGTTCCACCAAGGCACTTCTAGACCACGTAATAAAATCGCCCGCTAAGCGCTTTATAATAGCCACAGAAAGCGGCATTCTCTTTGAGATGCAGCGTGCATGTCCGGACAAACAGTTTATTCCGGTTCCGCCGGAGGTGACAGAAGGAGTAGGTTGCTCGTGCAACGAGTGCGAATATATGCGAATGAATACGCTCGAGAAAGTATATGATTGCCTGAAAAACGAGGAGCCGCAAATGTCTGTAGATTCTCAGATTGCAAAAAAAGCATATGATTCTATCGACCGCATGCTACGCATGAGTTAACCTTTTTATAAGTATCAAAGCTTTTTTTTACAAAAAAAATCGCCCAAAATTTGCGTATGTCAAAAAAAAGCAGTACTTTTGCACCCGCTTTTGACTTAAGCGACGTAAACAAGGCGTTGTGAACGGTCAAATAATGAATGTTTTGGCGGGATAGCTCAGCTGGTTAGAGCGCATGATTCATAATCATGAGGTCCCCAGTTCAATCCTGGGTCCCGCTACAAAAAAGAGTCTTCAGCAAGAAGGCTCTTTTTGTATATATATTATTTAGTGTATCTATAGGAATTTAATCCTTAGTTGCGCGCTTAATCTCGTCATAGGTAAAACCGCGTTGTAGCAGAAAACGCAGCCGTTTCTCTTCGCTATCGGCACGTCGCTGATGAGCGAGCGTTCGCAGATTATCCATATATATATTTTCTTCTATATTGTCTAACGCCTTACTAATCACACCATTAGGCAATTGCAAAGCGCGCAAGCCGGCTTGTATTTTCAGCCTACCCCATTTCTGATAAGCCACCTTGTCGTGCACATAGGCTTCGCAGTAACGGTCGTCATCCAAAAAACCGCGCTCATAGAGCGCTTCTATGATACGATCGGTATAGTCGGACTCTACGTTCCATTGCACCATCTTGCGCCGCACGTCCGCAGCACAGTGTTCTGCGCGTGCACAATACGCTTCTGCCTTATCTATCCATTCGCGCAGTAACGATTCGTTGTTTTCCATAACTGTCTAAGTGGATTTGTATATCTGTATAGCCATTTTCTTTGAGCATGGCAACCATCTCATTTCCAAGTGCTTCGTTGATCTCGAAAAATAAAAATTTCGCCTTATAAAACGCCGCTACGCGGCGATAAAAGAGTAGCGGGTCATCGTCCGGTACAAACAAAGCAGTAGCGGGCTCGTAGTCCAATACGTTGCTGCACATTGTTGCTCGTTCACATTCGCGGATATACGGCGGATTGGAAACGACAATATCGTAATGGCGGCTGTTGACGGCCGACGGCTCATCGGAAAAAACATCCTGCTGCTCGAACGCCACATCCAATCTGTTGCGGCGCGCGTTCTCCCGCGCGACCTCTATCGCCTCCACCGATATATCTATACCGGTAACCTGCCACTCGGGGTGTTGTTGCTTGATAGCCAAGGCAATACATCCGCTGCCCGTACCGACATCGAGTACTCGACAATTGGAAATTGGAAATTGGATATTGACAATAATATCTACCAAATCGGCTGTTTCGGGTCGCGGAATAAGCGTTGCGGGTGTCACCTTCAGGTCCAAACCGTACCAAAGCGTGTGACCGAAGATATACTGAATAGGCTCAAAACGAAGCAATCGCTCGATTATAGGATCGAAAATTTGCGTATCTGCAAAATTTGTAGTACCTTTGTCGGCGATTAGCAATTGTGAACGAGACAATCCCGAGACTTCCTCGAGAACCCACCATGCCAAAGCGCGCGCTTCGTCCGCGTCAAACGACTCGCGCAAGCGCGAGATTATATAATTCAATGCCTCTTTCACGCTGCAAAGATACTACAAAAAAATGGATTACGCAAATTATATAGCTCATTGTATCGAAATAGCCCGCCGCGGCGAGTATTATGTGGCTCCGAATCCGATGGTAGGAGCTGTACTGGTGCGCAATAGCGACGAAACCATTATCGCCGAAGGATGGCACGAGAAATACGGAGAAGGGCACGCTGAAGTCAATTGTTTTCGGCGCGCCGAAAACAATGTACAAAGGGACGATGTACAATGTACAAAGGATTACAAAGATTGCACATTGTTTGTGAGTTTGGAGCCGTGCTCGCACTACGGCAAAACGCCTCCGTGCGCCAAACTGATCATAGAAAAAGGCGTAGGACGCGTGGTAGTAGGTATGTTGGATCCTAATCCGCTGGTGTCCGGTAGAGGCGTGCAGATGTTACGAGATGCAGGAATAGAGGTCACGGTGGGTATAATGGAAGCGGAATGCCGCGCGCTGAACAAACGTTTTCTCTGCCTGCATGAGAAAAAACGTCCGTACGTGGTTCTCAAGTGGGCGCAAACGGCCGACGGCTATATAGATGTACGAAGGGACAATGTACAATGTACAAAGGGAAACGAGCACCTAAACGGTGCGCTGGCAATATCGACGCCGGAGACCAAGAAACTGGTTCACAAGATGCGTGCGGAGAATATGGCAATCATGGTCGGCACGCGCACGGTGCTGCTGGATAATCCGCGTCTGCTCAACACCCACTGGGAGGGCCGCAATCCTATCCGCGTGACGCTGGACCGCCACAATATACTGCCGCCTGACAGCCGTATCTTCAGCGACGAAGCGCTGACCATCGTTTATCGCGAACGGACCGACTGGCCGTTCATACTCAGCGACTTGGCGCAACGCAATATCCACTCCGTTCTGGTAGAAGGAGGAACAACGTTGCTCAATCATATTCTGGAAACAGGTCTTTGGGACGAGGCGCACGTAGAAGTGGCGCCCGAACTGACCATAGGCAGCGGCGTAGCCGCACCGTCAATAGCGTTGCCCGAGACCTATGATACACTGGACGGTCATCGCCTCTATACGCTGTATAACAAGTAGTTGCTATCGGTTCAGCGTATTGGGTTCGTAGGCTCGCCATTTGGCGATCAGGGCCGTCATGTCTGCCGGCCACCGGCTATCGAAGAACATACGTTCGCCCGTACGCGGATGGGTGAAGCCGAGCGTTTTGGCATGCAGCACCTGGCGCGGGCAGAGCTCGAAACAATTCTCTATATATTGCTTGTATTTCTGCGTGCGCAGACCTTTGAGTATCTCGCACCCGCCGTATTTGTCGTCGCAGAAGAGCGGATGACCTATATGCTTCATATGCACGCGTATCTGGTGGGTACGTCCTGTCTCGAGGCGGCATTCCACCAGCGTAACGTAGGGAAAACGCTCCAGCACGCGCCAGTGGGTGACGGCTTCTTTGGCTTGCGGGCACTCCTCCGGATCCCACACGCGATAGATAGTGCGGTCGCGGTTATCGCGTGCCAATGCCCCTTCTATTGTGCCGCTGTCTTCGCTGAAAGTGCCCCAAACGAGCGCGTTGTAGGTGCGTTCGGTGGTATGGTCGAAGAACTGTTTGGCCAGATGGGCTTTGGCTTCCGGAGTCTTGGCTATCAGCAGTAATCCGCTGGTATCCTTGTCAATACGATGGACGAGACCGATATCCGGATTATTGATATCTATCGGTTGTCGGCTGCCGGCCGTCGGCTGTTGGCTGAAATGCCATGCCAGTGCGTGGAGCAGGGTGTGCTCGTAGTTGCCGTGGCCCGGATGGACAACCAATCCGGCGGGTTTGTTGATAACCAGCAGATCTTCGTCCTCATACACTATATCCAGCGGTATATTCTCCGGTGTGATGGTGAAATCGTGCGGCTCGTGGTCCAGCAGAACCTGGATGATATCGCCGGGTTTGATGCGATAGTTGGAAGCCACGGGCGCGCCGTTTACCCACACGTTGCCGGCATCGGCAGCCGTCTGAATGCGGTTGCGGCTGGTATTGGTCATATGCTCTGCCAGATACTTGTCAATGCGCTCTTTGCCTTGACCCTTGTCGACCTCGCACCGCCAGCGTTCCCACAGTTCTTCGCTTTCGCTCTCGTTCTCTATGTCCAAATCTACATTCGCCATTATCAGAACCAGCTATCTTCGTCATCCTTGCTGTCGTGGCTGCTATTCATCACGGCTTTCTCCGGGTTGGTAGAAAGACGTACAGCAACGGTTTCACCTTCCGTCAGTTTTGATCCGGCGGCCGGTGTCTGCTTGTAAATCAGCGCTTTCTCTCCCTCTTTGACGTTTTCGTCGTACTGGGTAGAGCCGATAGTCAGCCGATTGTTGAGCAGTTGTGCGCGTGCCTCCTGGAGTGTCATACCAATGATGGATGGCACAACCACGCGCTCCGACCCCTGTCCATAGCCAACGACGAGACGAACGCGTGTGCCGATAGAGAGTTTGGTACCCGGCGTGATGCTCTTGCCGTTGGATTTGACATCCAGTACCAGGTCGCGGAAGGCGGACGGGCGGTAGTCGTACGTGCTGTCGACACGCAGACCCATGCCGCGCAGAGTGGTCTCTGCCTGGCGATAACTCATATCCTGCAGATTAGGCATCACTATTTGCGGACGCGAGCTGGCATTGATGGTGACATAGACGGTGCGGCCGTTTTTAGCGTGGCTATTCGGTCTCGGATCTTGCTCTACCACTGTACCGAAAGGCACCTTGCGCGAATAGGTGGAATCCACCACCTGCATGTTCAGTCCCTGGGCATCCATAACAGCTTTGGCTTCCGCCACCGACATACCGCGAATATCCTCCACGGTAATCTCTTTTCCATGCTGGGTGTATGCTTTCAACCAGAGGATCAGACCACACAAAACGACAATGCCGATGATAGCGGCCAAGACAAAATTCTGACCTACGAACTTGAGGTCCTGCTTATTAAAAAAGCTAGTATTTCCCATAAAATGCAAATTTTAGTGCGCAAAATTACAATTTTTTTTGGATATGTGCAAAAAAAGTAGTACTTTTGCGCTCGATTTTCGCAAAAAGGCGAAGTCTTAACAAATTTTAAAGCTTTAAAGATTAAAAAACCAACCGTTATGAAGAAGATGCTTCTTATCGTAGCTGTAGCTTTTGCTGCTATCAGCTGCGGCAACAAGTGCTGCAACAAGTGCTGCGCTAACGACACCACTGCAAACGATACTATCGAGGCAGTAGAGGAGATCGCAAACGACACTATCGCTGAGTAATTTGTTGCTCAAAGTAAGGTCTTAACGACCTGAAAAAGAAGCGACCCGTTAGGGCCGCTCTTTTTTTTGTCGTTACTTGATCAGGTTGTGGCCTGTCATCTCCTGCGGTTGTTGGATGCCGAGGATATGGCAGATAGACGGAGCTACGTCAGCCAGGATACCATTCTCCACTTTAGCGTTGGTGTGTTCCTTGCTTATGTAAACGAACGGAACCGGGTTGAGCGAATGCGCAGTATTAGGCGTACCATCGGCATTGATAGCGTTGTCGCAGTTGCCGTGGTCGGCGATGATGATGATCTCGTAGTCGTTGCGCAGCGCAGCCTCTACAGTCTCGTTGACGCTGATGTCGATAGCCGTAATAGCCTGTTGGATAGAGTTGTACACACCGGTGTGGCCTACCATATCGCCGTTAGCATAGTTGAGGATAATGCAGTCATACTTCTGCGAGTTGAGTGCATCACGCAGCGCGATGGTCACTTCCGGAGCCGACATCATAGGCTGCAGATCGTAGGTAGCCACCTTCGGACTCGGGATCAAGATACGGTCTTCGTTCTCAAACTCAGCCTCACGACCGCCGTTGAAGAAGAACGTAACGTGTGCAAACTTCTCGGTCTCGGCAATACGTAGTTGTTTGAGTCCCAGCTTGCTGACCACTTCGCCCAGCGTGTTGGTAACGTTCTCTTTAGGGAAGAGGATGTGCAATCCCTTGAATGAGCTATCGTACGGAGTCATGCAGCAGTAGTGCAGTCCCGGTATGGCCTTCATGCCCTGCTCAGGCATATCCTGTTGTGTGAGTGCGATAGTGATCTCTTTAGCACGGTCGTTGCGGTAGTTGAAGAAGATGACAGCGTCGCCTTCCTCGATAGTAGCCAGCGGCTTGCCGCCACGAGTGTGTACGATAGGCTTGATGAACTCGTCGGTTACGTCAGCAGCATAGCTGGC
>JAEEHO010000227.1 GCA_016280845.1 Paludibacteraceae bacterium
AGCCCGAAATCTCCCCCTTGTCCGCCTTTTTGAGCGTCTTCTGTGCTCTGCGCGGCAAATCCTGAACGTGGAATCGTACTTCAAGGCATCAAACCCTCATTTACCTCTGCAAAGCCACGTTTACTTTTGCAAGCGGCACTCTCACTAAAAAGTCGAACCTCGCAATAATCATATTTTATACCATCCTTTTCGAGAGCTGGGTCAATATATCCTATGACATCTATGCCAAGACCAGCCAACAGCTTAACTTCATCCTCATAAGGTATACTTGGCAACCCTTTAAGCCTCCTGTTTGAGAGAAAGCGCACTCCTTGATCTACAGCATACTGCTGTATTTTATTGCTTGAATAATTGTACACTCTCTCAAGTGCGTCGTGAAAACGTTCCCAATCCGATCTCCCACCGAAGAAAAGCTCCTCCATGTAATCAACAACATAAACATTTGTCACCACCGACATCATCTCGAGTCTACAGGTGTCATCAATACATTTGCCTTTATTAAAATCGCACACAACAACATACATCTTTTCTTCTACTTTCTGCTTTGTATAACGTGTTGAGTAAACGCAATAAGATCCACCTATCAATCCCAACACATCGTAACAACACTCTGGAGAGTTCATTACAAAACGTTGTGATGATGTCAACAAATCTCGACTTAGGAAGACGCCATCAAAGGGATTATAATGCCTATAACTGTAATAGACAAGACCGAGCGAGTCGTCTGCATATTCGGAAGAATACCTGAACGAGTTAAAGAGTCGAGAATCAATATTTGTAATCGTGCAGCAAGCACAATGGGCAAGTGCGCCAAATGGAGCATACTCATAATGTACTGCAACACCAAAGGCTTCTACCAACTCGGAGACATTCTTGCTGCCATCATGCGAAATATACAACTGCCGCTGATTCGGCTTGTCAAGCATTACCGGCCTAGTTGCAATTGGTTCTACAGGATCCCAAATAAGATTCAAGTCAATATCACCACCAGCTTGGGCATTAAGACGTTGAATACAACGATAACCATCATATACAAATCTGAAATGTGAAGTGATTACTGTTGCCACCAGATGAGAATCTGCAATGGTCTCAAGAAGTTCAACACGACGCCCCGCGCGATCAAAAGCCATTACGATATTTGTCGGTCCGCAAGACCACATAACCGGACGATTCTCACCATTATAGAGTACAGACCATATTCCGGTGGATGTCTTGATGAGCGTCTGGTTCCCGTCGTCGTCGAACTGGGGCTCAAAACTGGAAGTCTGAAGTCCGACGTCAGAAGTCAAAGTCGTTATCGAGAAATACTGGTTCAGCTCATTGGCCGAATAGACCCGGTTGGTGCCAAGTTCGAGAGATGATATGCGGTTGCCGATGTCGTCGTAGGAATAGGCGTATTCGGTCGCAGAGGACTGCGACCCTCCCGCCTTTGCGGCGGAGATCAACTCGCTACGCGCATTGTAGCCGTATGCATCGGTACGAGTCTCTGACATTGCCGAACCGGAACGGCCAATCTGTATGCGGCGACCTGCGGCGTCGTAGGTATAGTCGTACTGCGAAATGACGTTGGTCGGGAAAGCGTTCTTGACTTGCAGGAACTGGCCCTTGGCGTCGTATTGCCAAGAAGCCGTAAGGCCATTGGGGTAGGCAAGTGAGGATTTGAGATCGCTGCCGGGGAGATAGGACCAAGTAAACGTGCCTTCACCTTGAACGGGCGGGACGCCCGTTCCCCCAGTCTGCATTGACAAGAGACGAGCAGTTACGGGGTCGTACGCGAGCGTCGTCTGACGGGCGCCGTTGAGCGCGTAGCCGGCGTCGCGCCCGAAGGCATCATAGTAGCGCTCGATTGTGTTGGTGCCTGCAACGCCAATGACGGTTTCGTTGGTGAGAGAGCCGAAGAGGTCGTAGAGGAAGGTTGTTGTGCCAGCTGCGTCATCGGCTTCGGTTTGACGACCGAGCAAGTCATAGGCACGGGAAATCGTTGGCGTGCCGTCGGAGTAGACAGTATTGGTAAGGCTGCCCCAGTTGTCGTAGGAATAATTGGTTGTTATGCCGCGGGCCCAGGTGCGGCGGGAAAGCTTGCCGTCGGGCGTGTAATTGTAGGTCGGCCCTTTGCCATCGGCATAGACCTTGTTGGTCATAGAGCCGGAAGTCTCGTCGTAGAGCCAAGTGGTGACGTCACCTTGAACGGGCGGGACGCCCGTTCCCCCAGTCTCGTCGCGATACGTCGTCATCGTGGTCTTGTTGCCGAAGACGTCATAGGTGTAGCGAACGGGATAGGTTGCGCCGCCTTCGTATGTCTTGTGTCCGCGAAGGTCGTATTCATAGACAATGGCGTTGCCGAGCGGATCTGTGACGGAGGCAAGATTGCCGAACTGGTCGTAGGCAAAGGATGTACGATTACCAAGCGCATCAATGGACGCGGAGCGCTGGCCGAGGGCGTTGTACTCAGTGTGGCGGGAGTTGCCACGGCCATCGGTGTTGGCAATCTGGCGGCCGAGGGAGTCGTAGGCAATGGTGTTGGTGACGGCGGAAACGGAGACATCCATCACATTGATGCCGTAGCAGGAAATCGACAACGGCTTGTTGGTCGCGTAGGGCTGCGTCTGGCGAGAGGTGACAAGAGAAGAGTCAATCAGAGTTTCATTTACCGTGACGTTTCCGCGGATATCGACGGAGCGGGAACGCGAGGGGAGCGCAGCGGTTAGGCCCGTAAGCTGTCGCGCGGAAGACGAGACGAGTGGCGCGATGGCAGAATCGGAGCAGGAGACGATGTTGGTTTGGGTGAGCCAAACGGTGGCGTCGTCGAGGATGAAAGAGGAGAGCGTTTCGGTTTTGCGCCACTCGGTTACATCACATTGCGGGCCGCTCGGTGATCGGCCTCTACCGATAATGCGAACAGTTGCAATACGATTACCAAGCATGTCATAGACATATTCTATGGCCGGTTCATAGTCGGCAGCAGTGGCGACGAGGCGGCCGAGGGAGTCGTAGGAGTGGGTCGTTGCGAGTACCGCGCCTTGGAAGCCGCTGCGCTCTTCGCGGATAATCTGGCCGAGGAGGTTTTCGTAGCTCTTCGTGAAGCGAGGAGAATTTGCGGTTTCACCTTGCACGGTCTTTGACCAACGTGTACCGTCGGAGAGGATGCCGTAGGTGTGGAACTCGGGGGTGACGGCAGAGCCGTTGATGGATAGTGTGGCGCCGTCAGCAGAGCGGGTGTAGGTGGTGGTGGAGGTGTTGGGGTGTTGGACTGACACGGTTCGGCCATCGATGCTATACGATGTGATGGTGGCGTTGCCGAGCTGGTCGATGCGGGAAGC
>JAEEHO010000228.1 GCA_016280845.1 Paludibacteraceae bacterium
AGGCAACTCAAATCCGCTGATGGTTTGGTTGAATGCTATCGCATTGATCTTCAGGCTGATGGTCTGCGTGGTCGGAGTAGCCTTGCCGTCCGTGATAGTGATAGTACCCGTATAGGTAGTATCACGCTTTTGCGGAGTGAAATAGACATCAAAGGTTTCCGTCGTACGGTCTGCACAATCGGTACCGATAGAGGTCTTGGACAGCGTGAAAGCGCAATCGGCATCACCGCCCTCAACAGATATATCTACTACGTCAATATTGGAACGCGACACAGAGATCGTTTTGGTCCAACGCACATGACGCTCAGCCGTTTCCTCGATATTGGTCTCGCTAACCGCCAACTCCTTCTTGCGCGGAATAGAGATATTGGAGACGTTCTGCTCGGAGTAATCACCAGAACGGAAACGGATCTTGGTTGCAGTCTCATTGAGCGCATAGGGACCGTAGTTCTTACTATCTGTTCCCAAGGTCAAAGAAACCAACAGTTTCCATTCCAAGCCGGAACCGAAGTTAGCGTATTGCTCAATATATATCGGTTCGCGCTCGGACCACAGATATTGTGTGCCTCCGGCTTTTGCGCTAAAGGTCAGTTGAGTCGGTTTGCCGACCAGATTGTATTCCTTAACGGCATGAGACGATTTATGTCCCTCGGAGAAAGTGAAACTTTGGTCAGCCAGAGCATATTCATCGCAAGCCGAATGCGGGTCACGCACTTTGATTTGTTTGCGTGCGGAAGCAGAGATCCACTCCTCGCCGTTGATCTCACCACCGGCTTGGGTAGCTATGATATATGCCGTACCCGGGGTACCGGTGATAGTCAGAGTGGCACCACTGATGGTCACACAATTGTCCGAACCGGCCTCCAAAGCGTAGGTAATCTCTCCACCACTGGTAGCGGACGCCTCCAGCGCAATCGTATTGGGATTGGCGTTGGTCTTCAGTCCCATGAAGTTCTGCTCCCAGGTGATAGACTGCTTCTTCTTGGATGTCACGGTGAACACTTTGGAGTCAGCACCTTCGCTGTATATCTCGTTTCCGCTGGCTACAACGGAGATAGTAGCCGTTCCGTTGCTGACAGCGTAAAGCGTAGAGCCGTCTGCCGAAACAGATATCACATTCTCGTCGCTGGACGTATAGGTAAGCACAGCCTGTTCGTTGTCCGAAGTGGCTATTTGGCTACCCGTGAGTTCGTCTTCCGCATTCATGGTGAAGCCGGTCAAGACCAAATCGTTGTTCCAGTGAATGGATTGCTCACGTTTGGTGGTGGTACCGGTGACAGTGACCGTCTTGGTAATGCTACCATTGCTCAGAGTGATTGTTCCGCTATGCGAACCCACTGCTTTGTCACGGTCGTAGAAGACAGAGACAGTCTGCGTGCCATACTTAGCCTTGCCGCCAAACGATGCAGGACTAACGGTAAAATACTCCGCATTGTCGCTCGTCACACTCAACTCCGGCACATTGCACCACTCTACGTCAAACGTCAGTTCCTTCTTGCCGGAACTGATAGTACCCGAACCGAAATCAAGCGAACTGATGACAGCATCGTTCACTTTAGGATTGTTCACGTAGGCCTGGTCCGTTATTTTGATATTGTCGAAGGTACCCGAGTAGTTGCCGCTATAACAAAGCTTGATATACTTGGTTGACTTGGACAGTGTAATAGGACTTGCCGTATACCAATCCGTAGAAACAGACACGATAGTTGAGGTCGGGCTGACAGCAGACCACACTTTGGTCCAGGTCTGATTGTCCGGACTCTCCGACACATACCAATCCGGATTGGTAGCAATACCGCTATTACATTTATACCGGAATGTTAATTGATAAGGGATACTGGTCTGATCCAGAGCTATAATGACATATCTGTCATCCCAATTGAAACCGCTGCTTCCACCCAATTTCAATCCGCTGCTCCAAGAAGCATTGTCCTTGGCAATAACCGTCTTGTTATTGTTGAAGTGCGTTTGGGTCATGTTGGTGTTGTACGGCATTTGTGCCCAAGCCGTAGAACTTACGACAAGGACACAAGCCAACAACAGGTGTTTAAACAATCGTTTCATTATTTCACGCGATTACCAAGTACGCTATACCATGCGTCGCCGCGACGGATCAGTACTTGACCGTTAATAATCATTTTCTCACATTTGGTACTACGGCTGAAGATAGTCTTAATACCCTCGGGTGTATCAATCGGATTGATGCCCTCGGTGTCGCTATCAGCAAAGTCCACACGATAGAGGTTGTACGAGCCGGACTGTGCATAATCGTCTGCGATAACGTAGATGAAAATACACTTGTGAGCGGCATCAAAACCGATGAAGGTCTGCGAAGTAATACCGTTGCCCTCTGCAGCGAACTTAGCACAATCGTCACAATAGTTGCTCTCTACGGTTGCGATGTGTTTGTCAAAGGTCTGTGCAGCATTGTCGATAGAGAATGCGCTGAGCTCTTTGTTGTAGATAATCTCCACATCATCCAGGTAAATAGTATCCAACACATCCACTTTGGTCAGTGTACCGGTTGAAGAAGACGAGCCGCCACCCGGGGTATAGTTGGTAGAGAAAGTAGTCAGGATATATGCCGGTTGGGCCTCAGCCTTGGCTGCCTCGTACTCAAACGGAACAGACAGACGTTGCCAACCGAATCCCTCCACTGCGCTATAGTTGAGAGCAGCATTACCTATCTTGGCATTTGCGTGCTCAGTAGTGCTCTCCGGGTCCTGATAGCGAGCATTGGTAGTGATCACCGCATTTAC
>JAEEHO010000229.1 GCA_016280845.1 Paludibacteraceae bacterium
GATGGCAACATATACCACATCTCATTCTTGCCCAACGACTGTTCGTTCTCCCATGCATAATCATCATCCGGATGTACCTGAACGGACAAATCCTCCGTTGCGTCGATAAACTTCATCAACAATGGGAAACGCGTACCAAAGACATCATAGACCTTGCCGCCCACCAACTCGTCAAGATACACTTCCAACAAGTCGTGCAATGTATCGCCTGTATGCGCACCGTTGCATACCTCTGTAGGATATTTATCGAAGTCGGATATCACCCACGCTTCGCCTACATTGTTGTACTCCGACTCTACTTTGTCGTACCACTGCTCTATCGTGTGGCCACCCCAAATCTTATCGAGGCACTGCGGTTTAAACTTGAATGGATATAACATAATAGTTAGCAGTTAGAGGTTAGATGTTAAAGGGCTAGAGAATCTTGCGAAGATGTTTCTCCCATTTCCATGCGCTGGCGAGCACATCCAGAATAGGAGTATCAGCGCGCCATCCGAGTACCTCGTTAGCTTTGCGTGGCTCTGCCCACACTTGCTCGATATCTCCTTCGCGACGACCAACTATCGAGTACGGCAGTTTCTTGCCGGTTGCTTTCTCGAAGTCCTTGATGAGTTCCAACACACTGATACCGTGTCCGGTACCCAAGTTGAAGACCTCCACCTGGTCACGATTTTTGGCATTGATCATTCGATCAATAGCTTTGACGTGCGCCTTAGCCAAATCGACCACATAGATATAGTCACGGATACACGAACCATCCGGTGTATTATAGTCATCGCCAAACACCTTCAGTTCCTTGCGGATACCGGCGGCAGTCTGCGTTACATAAGGCAGCAAGTTCTGCGGCACACCGTTAGGCAACTCGCCGATCAATGCCGACGGATGGGCTCCGATAGGATTAAAGTAACGGAGAATAGTTGCCTTGAGATTCTTGTCGGCATAAGCAGCATCGTTGATTATTTCCTCATTGATCTGCTTGGTATTGCCGTAGGGCGAAAGTGCTTTCTGGATAGGAGCAGTCTCGTCTACGGGCAGATGGGCTGCATCAGGTTGACCGTAAACGGTGCACGAAGACGAAAAAACGATATTGCTTACCTGATGCGCCTTCATCACCTCCAACAGCGTGATAAGGCTCCCAAGATTGTTACGATAATAGAGCAACGGTTTCTCGACCGACTCGTTGACGGCCTTGCTGGCTGCAAAATGAATAACACCCACTATATCAGAGTGTTGTTCAAACACATTATCCAGATCAACGTAGTTGTTGCAATCGATATTAGCGAACTCTGGACGACGACCAACGATAGCCTCAATGCCATCCAGCACATCCACCGACGAGTTGCTCAGATTGTCCACAATAGTAACATTGTAGCCTTGCTGCATCAGTTCGACCGTAGTATGTGAACCGATATAACCTGTTCCTCCAGTAACCAGTATTCTTGCCATTTTTATAGATTCAAAGATTTTATGTTTTTTAAAATTAAAGACTCAAAAATTCTAAGGATTAAAACAACTTGGTAGGATATTCGCCTGCACTGATGAGTTGGTTGAGTCGCATGACTACTTGCGGGCGATCTTCTCCATATGTGATTCCGAACCACTTGCTGGTGGTATCAAGCACTTTGCATGATGCCTTGCCGGAACGAACGAGGTCGTTGACCATCGTAGGAATATAGAATTCGGACTTGATGTCTTGTCCGCGCTCGGCGAGGAACGTACGAAAAGCCTTCTCGGTATAATCGAAATATTCCGGTGTGAATCCCCACATGTTCATTGACACAGGTGTATTAGGATCCAGCACAATATCTTTGTCGCCCTCGGAGAACACAATCTGACCATTCTTGTCCTCAATATTGGTTCGTTCGACAACATTCGTCAGGTAACCGTTTTCGTCCATAGTGCAAACGCCTCGGCAAACGGTTCCGTTCTCGCTCAGCGTATTTACAACACGATAACCCACCATGCAGTATTGGTTTTTGGTACCCTCTGCATTCCTGAGAAAATCAGCCAATACTTGGAACGAATGGCGGCCGTAGAAATCATCTGCATTGATGACCGCAAATGGTTCGTGAATACATTCCTTAGCCATCAACACTGCGTGGTTGGTTCCCCACGGTTTGGTACGCTCGGGATTATATGTACATCCCGCCGGCACCTTGTCCACCGACTGGAAACATATATCACAAGCCACTTTTCCCTGGTATTTGCTCAGTACCACACGACGAAAATCGTCCTCAAAATCTTTGCGGATCACAAAAACCACCTTGCCAAATCCGGCACGCAGTGCGTCATATACGCTGTAATCCATGATTGTCTCGCCGTTAGGACCAAGACCATCTATTTGTTTAAGTCCACCATAACGACTACCCATTCCGGCAGCCATAATAAATAATGTCGGTTTCATATACCAAAATACCTAATACCTTTTCTCTATAATAGTTAACTCTAGTTATTCTTCTTCAGTTGTGTATTCCATCTTGCCGTTGTGTTTGAAGTGTTTAGCCCACAGACCATAAACCTCAGAGCAGTTGCCGGCTGTTATGAATGCATGTATCTTGTTATTACGAATGTACGCCATAACACTTGAGAACTCGTCTTGCGTAAGAATAGTCTGAATCTCCACATGTTCTTCTCCGCTATAGCCACCCTGCATCTTGTAGAGCGAGCAACCACGTATCAGTTTCTCTACGATAAACACGCGAATACGTTCAGGTTCGTTGGTAACGATGCACACACGCTTGCGTTTATTGAGCGACGCTGTAAAATAATCGATTGCAAGACCGTTAATCCACGTACCGAGAATACCGATCATCACCATGCGGAAATCATTGATTAAGAATGCCGTACAGCAAATCATCACGCCACCGATTGCTACGGAAGTACCGATATCAAAATGCAGATACTTGTTGACTATCTTACCTAAAATATCCAATCCGCCCGTAGACGCATTGATGCGGAATAGGAATGCCTGGCAAATACTCAAAAGGAGAACGAAGCATATCAGGTCAAACCACACATCGCCCATACCCAGTCCGTTACTCATAATGCTGTCGCGTACACGCTCCATTACCTCGCCCGAACGACTCAGTACATACGGATTGCCGTGAGCATCCAGAACAGTCTGGCCGGCCTGCAATTGCGCCAAGATATCAGGCGCATTAATTGCCTTGTGCGTCAGGTAAATATTCGGATAAATGCGGTCCCACATTTGTGTTAACGGACCGAGTATCATTGCCGTATAAACAGTCTTAGCGCCAAACTCATTGCCTATCAGAATAAATGCCAGCAACAGCAAGAACGCATTGATACCCATTACCAAATAGGAGAAGGTGTCTGCATTACCGCCAATGACGGTATTGATAACGATGGAGAGACCCGAAATCGAACCCACAATCAAATGGCTGGGCATCAAGAAGTAATACACGGCAGCTGCACCAACACTCATACCGGCGGTCATCATCAGTAGCTCACGCCAGAACTTAAGAGTGTGCATTGCACGCCAAAACGAACATACCACGTCGGACCAATAGGCCATGGTAAAATACTGTTTTACAAATGATTCCATTGTTTTAGATTTTAAGACTCTTTGATTACAAATCGTGCTGTGCGACGCGTAGTCTGACTCAGCATGACAATTCTTCCGTTGCTTGCACGCTCGAGAATCTCAGGCGTTGTGCCACGGATAGTGAGCAACGACAAATGGTCGTTGTATGTCACCAGAAAATGTTCGTTCAATGCCTTGATTGCCTCAGGCACAAAACGTGTATTGTCAACACAAACGGAGATGGTAACCGCCGACGATTGAATCAGCGATACCTTCAGACGATGGTGATGGATGATATCGAATATCTCGCTCAAGCTCTCCTCCAGCACGAACGCGAAGTCTTTCGCGCGCATAGTAATAAGGATTTGATTCTTTCGCCAGATATAAACTGGCACATTGATCGGCTCTTTGGTCTCGTCCGATATACACGAACCTGTAGCTGTAGGTTCGCCAAACGGCTTCACATACAGCGGAATACGCTTGTTCTCCAACGGACGAATAGTCTTCGGATGAATGATTTGTGCACCTGAATAACTCAGCTCAACCGCATCTGCGTAGCGCAGTTTTGGAATCAATATTGTGTCGGGTTCCAAGCGTGGATCAGCATTCAGAATGCCCGGTACATCCTTCCAAATAGTTACACTCTCAGCATCCAGGTAGTTACCCATCAATGCCGCAGTATAGTCCGAACCTTCGCGACCTAAAGTAGTACGTCTGCCGTCTTCTGTTCCGCCGATAAAGCCTTGTGCAATCACCACACGCGGACGATTGGGTCTGTCCCAACCGGCACGAATAGTAGCAGCACTGGTGGCATTGTCCACTTGCGCTTCGCGCCATGTATCATCGGTGCGCAGCAACTTAGGCATATTCCACCACTCTACCGGGATACCCTGTTTGAGCAGATAGACAGCGATGATTTGGGTGGACATGATTTCACCCATCGACACCAATTGGTCATAGTTCTCATCATACGTGCGTGCACTATCGTAAGGTATCTCACCTTGCAGGCGGACATCCACGCCCGGCTGCAGGCCCAGTTCCTTCATGATGGCTACGTGCTGATCGATGATTTCCACCCATTGACCAAGCGCCTGTTCGTCTTTTCCGGCAGCCAACGACTCGAGCACACGCTCCAGAGCGTTGGTCGTTTTGCCCATAGCAGAAACGACAACCATCAGGTCGCCTGACTCCATTCGGACAATACGCTCTAAGTTACGAACGCCGTTAGCGTCCTTCACCGATGCCCCACCAAACTTAAAAACTTTAGCCATTTGCTTTTAGCCGTTAACCTTACAGGTTTGCCATGCGGATGGCAGTATATGCGCCTTCTATACCTTTATTACCTAAAATGCCGCCGCAACGGTCCAGCGCTTGTTGTTTGTTTAGAACGGTCAGAACAGAGAAAATGACTGGTACTTTGCCCTGCACATTCAACGTTGCCACACCCTGCGTCACCGACTGGCATACATAATCGAAATGCGGTGTATCGCCTTGGATAACACATCCAATAACGACCACAGCATCAACGCGTTCCTCTTTCATAATACGCGCAGCGCCGTAAGTCAGTTCCACTGCACCAGGAACATGAATCACATCGATATTATCCTCGGGCACACCGTGCTTCCGAAACGTATCGATGGCTCCTTGCGCCATGGCATAAGTGATTTCACTATTCCAGTCCGCAACCACTATAGCATAACGCTGACGCCCAAGGACGTCAGCGTTAGGCAATTGGTTAGCATCGTATTTTGACAAATCAGTAGTCATTACTCTGCAATTGCGATATACTTATCAATATCCAGCGCTTCGTTCGAATCTTGATATTCATTCTTGATACGCTCGAAAACTTTCTTTGCTTTTGCTTTCTTGCCTTCGTGCAGATAAACGATACCAGCTTTCTTCAAACTCATCGGAGCAATCAGTTCGTTACCAGACTTAGCAGCATCCTCAAATGCGCTGGCAGCCTTGCCGTACTCGCCCAGTTCAACGTAAGCGTCTCCCAACATTTGCTTTGCAGCCGGATCTATGTTCAGATCTTTTGCAGAGAACTTCTTCAGATATTTGGCAGCCTCTTCGTACTCGCCTTTTTCGAAATAGCAGATACCTGCATACAGAGCAGCCAATTTTCCCTGTTGAAACAGACCGTACTGATCAGCGATAGCCTCAAATCCGATACACTCAGCATCGTCACCGTTCAGTGCTTTGTCGAAATCACCTTGTTGGAAATAAACGACAGCTTTTGCATTCTCGTTGCTTGCTTCAAGTCCTTTTGGAGCAATAACGTATTGGTTGAGAGCGATACATGCCATCACTAC
>JAEEHO010000230.1 GCA_016280845.1 Paludibacteraceae bacterium
GGGGGCGTCGGTAACGTGTTCGAGAGCAACATTAATGGCATTAAAACGGTATTTTATACACAGAATGGAAGCCTATACCGCTACACGAATGGCGGCTCCCCAACGATAGTGCGAGCGCTACCTGCGGGCGTAACCAAGGTACGCTTTAGCCAGAACCTAAACGTCGTGCGCTACGTAGATGGCAAGGAGGGGCCACGCTCGCTCACGCCCACAATATCCGGCGATACCATCGTGGGGTGGACTGATGCGGCTATCCCGGTAAAAGACCTAAAGACAGACACTACGCTCAACGTCCAGATGTCTAACATCATGAACGGCACGGCCGACAACCTTATCTACTTCGCGGTAGACCCAGACACCGAAGCGCTATGGACTTACCCATACGGCTATACTTACGCCAAGAGCCCAGCGTTCAGCACCACGGCGACCATCAATGGTAACCCTGGCACGACGCTAAGTATCAGCTCAACGACGATCACGCCAGCCGGGATAGCAGTAGGCGACTGGATAACGGGCCAAGGCACGGCGACGGCCGAAGTAACGAGCATATCTGGCACGACAGTCAACCTAAGAATCGTGGATACCACGCCGCAATCAATCTCAAGTTACGACAAGTTCAGCGTTGACTTCTACCAGAACTTCCCCTCTATCAAGACCGGCGACCCGCTTACAGCCATGTTTAACCTAGGCGGCGTGCTTTACTTCATGACAAGGCGCAACAAGTACCAAATGTACGCCCAGAGCGCCGACTCATGGACTCAGAGCGCATCTAACGCCCAGAATGGCACATTTAGCCAAGAGAGCGTCGTATGCGACCTCAACTATGCCTACTTCGCCAACGATAATGGCATCTACATCTTCGACGGCGCTAGCGAGGCGAGCATCACAGAGGGCTCAATACAAAATGTTTACGACGCCATCCCGAACAAGGAAAAGATAGTAGTAGAACTGTACAAGAACCGCTTGTATGTCTACTACCCTAGCACTTCGGGTGGCCCGAATGACCACTGCCTTGTCTATAACATCAACCTAAAGGTCTGGGAGAGCTTCGATAGCAACACTTTCGTATCTGCTACTAGCGCACGCCAAAACACTTCCGGGCGCTTCATATGCGGCCATAGCAAAATCGGCATGCTCATGATTAATGAGGACGCCACGAACAATAACTACTCAGATATCGGCACGGCAATTGCGTTCAATCTAGAGACGGCATACCAGCACTTCGGCACTACGAGCCAACAGAAACGTATAACTAAGTGGCGCCCAGAGTTCGCTACTACGACAAAGCCATACACCGTTGAATGTGGGTACTCATTAGACTATACGGATCAAGTGGAGTATGCATTTAGCATCGACTTATTGCGCCAAGCCCCCACGTATGTTGGCAAAAACATACAGGGAGGATACAAGAGCTCCGTATCCCAGTCGCATAACGGCATCACGTTTGTTAACAATGCGGACGGCACATTCACCATATCTGCGGGCACGGCGACTGGCGGAGACGCACTAAGCATGTTCGGCTCTACGGCGGAGTCTGCAGGGCGCTTCCTGTGGTTAGCGGCCGGAACGTACACCCTAAGTGGGGGTACGGCGCTAGTTACTTTGCAAGTTATCGACCAGAACGGCAACGCGGTAGTTTATACTAGCCCGAAAACTGGCGCCGGAACATTCACTCTCAACAAGCTGACGCAGGTGTTCGTGCGCGCGGCTGTCAACAGTGGCAAGACAGTGCCCAACACTACGATATATGCCCAATTAGAGTCGGGGCCTTATGTTACGAACTACATGCCGTACTCCGTCTGGAATAACCCGCCAGACTACGGAGTGCCAGCTATACCGACGCGACATACCACGCGCACGAAGGTTAACGGAGAGTTCTACCGATGCCAGATACGCTACCAGCATATAGCAGCATTCGAGCCGGTTATATTCCGTAGCCATACACTAACAATCGAAACGCAAAGGATAAGATAATGCCTAACCGTTTTACGCCCATCAATAGCAAGCAAGACACGCAGAAAGCCTTGCAGACTATTAACAATAACTTCATGATGCTAGACGCCGAGACTTACGCTAAGACCATCTCTAACGGCAAGAATAGCCAGATGGTTAGCGGCAAGCTATCCAATGGGCGATACGGCGAGGTATTCTACGACGCGGGCGGTATGCCACGCATCCTGATTGGCCAGGCGCCTGGTAACGGGCGCCCCGGCATCTGGATAACCAAAGAGGGCTACAATGTGCTTGACGAGGTTAAGTAAGCTTATGGCCAGGTTAAGAGATAGGTTCATCTTCAATTCCGACTACCCTATAGACAAGATAGTGTGGCTAAAAGAAGGCCAAGTTCAGATGCAGTTGGGCTCGACTGGAGACGACCCTATAGAGATAGCCCACGATCTAGGCGTCCAGCTATACGTCAACGGCGTATGGACAATCGACAACTGGGCGACAACTTACACGTTCAACGCTAGCAGAATAGACGGCCAGGGCTATGCTTATCAGTCGTTACTAGCTGCCACGGCTAGCAAAGTATACGTAAGTGGCCAACATGCCCAAGGCGGCACTAGCACGTTCAAATATCGCCTGTGGGGGTTCTTAAGCGAAGATGCCACTAAAGGTATACCCGCGAAACGGACGGCCGGATGGAGTGGCAATAAACTGGTTCTAAGCACTGACCATGACTACCCGATGCTATGCAAAGAGGGAGTGGCGACGCCTGGCACTACGATCACCCATGCGCTAGGGGATATTCCGTACGTAGACGTATGGGGCAGAAGCCCGTACACGAATTACGGATATAGCACAATATCAAACGATAGCTTCGGCCAGGTGTACGGTATGGGCGAGTTGGTGCAGATAGATAGTCAAAAAATACTATTCCGCAACGACTCCACGCAATACGATTCATATTACTACAGGATATATATGCCATGAGACCTTCGCGTTTTATCTTAAATAGCGACTATGCAACACTAAAGAATGACGCCGAGGGCGTGGTTCAGCTAACCGTACCGGGCTTAGTCAATATCCCGGCCGGGGGCGCTAACGTAGTCTATAAGGCGACCTTGCAGATAGGCTCCCCCAGCGCGGGCTTACGAAGTTATGTAACCTCGTCTAAGTACAATTACGCCCTGTCCTCCCCGTCTTTCTTCCTCGCATGCAAGCAAGACGGGTACGATTCGTCCGCAAGCGTAGATATATCGCGCAATGGCTTACTAATAGAGTTACGCGTTACCTTCGCCGCCGGTTACGGCCAAGCCACCCAGTACACGGATATGGGGCAGACTCTGACGCTACACGCCGAGACCTTCGTAGACCCATTCCAAGTCTAGTTATATGCTATAATATAACTAATTTTGGCGTTGCGTAGCACATACGCATGGCGAACTTAGAAAAGATTATGGCTGAGACGTCGAAGAGCTACGACAACAGCCGTAAAGCTTTGAACGACCAGATAGGCGCTATATCAAGCGACCTAGCCGCGCAGCAACAGCGCATCAACGCGCAGTACGCCCAGCAAGGCAAAAATCTAGACAACCAGCGCAACTGGCAGGCGCAAGCCTCCAGCATGTCGGCTAGCCGAAACGGCGGCTCATTCGGTGGCTCGGCAGAGATTGCGAATAAGAGATATTATCAACAGACATTCGTGCCAGCGGTTACTCAAATGCAGACTAACCAGGCTAACGACCTGTCTAGTGCAGAAAGCCAAGCCAACCAGAACAGGCTTAGCTTGCAGCAGACGCTCGCACAGCTTAACGACGAGGCCAACAGATACGCCTTGCAACGCTACGATGCCGCTAAAGAAGCAGAGCGAGAGGACGCTTACCGCAAGCAACAGATGGCGCTACAGCGACAACAGATTGCAGCGCAGAACGCAGTCAATAGCTACCTTGCTCAAGCTCAAGCCCAGCAAGCATCTAACCCGTACGCATGGAACGGCTCGAACACTAACTCGCAGTTTACCAACGCCAAGACCGGCAAGGGAGTTACGTTTGGTACATTCGCTAAAGGCATGGGCGCAAGTGGTAACGCCAACATTCTTAACGTCGCTTCGCAAGTGCTCGATAGGAACGCTCTTAACGCCCTTAACCGTATTGTGGGCGCGCAGTCGAACACGAAGCACTCCGGCCTGACAACTACGACGTCAGCCAATTACAAGTACCGCAACTACTTGTCGCCAGAAGATAACGCGCTCATGAAGCGCCTAGGCTTGCAGATATAGGAGGACGCATGGCTTTATTTGATGACGAACTAAGAAGATTGCAACAGATAAAAGCGCAGAATGACGCGCTAGCTGCTGCGGATGCGGCGCAACAAGACTACAGCGCAAGAATGGCGCAAGCACAGAATGATCTAACCAAAGCGCAGAGCAAGTCATTCAACCCTCTAGAGTCGGTTTTAGGCGGAATCGCCAATAGTATTGCTACGGCAGGTAAAGGCTTAGGCGACTTCTTCACTACTGGTGCTATCAACGCATACGCAGGAACTGGGCTTAAGTCCTTGCTTGAGGGCAAGAGCTATGCACAAGCCGCTAGAGAAGCACGCCAAGATACGGACGACTTCAAAAAACGGTATTACAATACAGACAACCTAAAGGACGCTTACGCCAAGTCTGGCGGAACGGCGCTAGATACTGCTGCTACGCTATCAGACCTTATCCCGGTCGCAGGTGGCGCTAGCAAAGTCGGGAAAATCATAGGTGGCGCTGGCGGTCAGATTGCGCAGGGCGCTATATCTGGAGCGGCTCAAAACTTGATAGAGAATGGTGCAGACGCCAGCCTAGAGGATACCTTGAGGGGCGCAGCATCCGGCGCGGCGGGCGCAGGTGTTGGCCGCTTAGTCGGCGGAAAGCTAGCTAAGGCGGCTGGGGGCGACGGTTTAATGTCGTCAATAGCTAGAAACAACATAGCGCGCGGTGCTCTGACTGGTGCGGCATCCGGCGCGGCGGGCGCTACCACATCATCCGCTCTTCGCGGTGGCGACCTCGGCCAGAACTTACAAGCCGCTCTCCAGGGTGCAGGTACGGGCGCGCTTGGCGGTGCAACTATGGCCGGTGTTATGGGGCTAGCGGGCACTGGCATTGACAAACTAAGAAACAAGACGGTTGCTCAACCAGACGTAGAAGTCCCAGAACAGATAGAGACTCCGCAAGCTACCAAAAAGACTAACGTGCTAGGCCGCGCCTTGAAGAATATGGGGAACGAGCTAGAGTCGGCGCAGACCGATATAACGAGAGCCGAGCGCCGCAAGTTCGGCATAGAGAACGCCGGAGAAACCGTCAACAACTTGCGCAAGCGCACGGGCTTCTCTAGCCTACAAGACCAGGCGGAGTTCGCGAAGAACATTACAGGCGGTCAAGACAGCGTTATGGATACCATCCAGAAGTACAACATATCTGTTGACGCGGACGGAAAACCAATCAAGCTACGAGCTGACCAGTACGAAGTAGCGATAAATGACGCAGTCGGCAAGGACTGGAAAAAGTCCGTTATGGGCGAGAGCTATGACCAGTTTAGAGAGGACTTGGTATCGGATATTGTTAACGAAGATCCAATCACGGCGGCGAACTGGCTAAAGAGGGAGGCCGCTACCCAACGTGGCATCGCGGACGCCAAAGGCCCGACAGCAGACAAAGCGGCACGCAAGGCAAGAATCTACACTGAGGTTGCGAACAAGATAGACGAGCTATCGTATAGCGCAGTGCCGGAGAAGAACGTTAACCGCATGTTTGATGACACTATCGACGAGTTCTATACAAGGGCGCAGGAAGCGAAGGCCGCAGGAAACAAAAAGTACGCCACGGCATACGAGAGATTGGCCAAAGAGCTAGAAAACACGCCACGTACTATAGCTGATTACAGAACGTTCAAGAAGGACTTTGTAAAGTCGTCGCAGTTGGCTGATATATCAGCGGGCGCTCAGAGCGGGTCGTTGCAGGCTGGCTTGAAGAAGGGCACTAACATCATCAACAAGACGCTTAATACGCTTCTCGATGAGCCGACAGACCGCATAATGGCGTACGCTGGTGGCAAGCTCAACGACTTAGGCGATGCTATTAACAACGCTAGCACGGGTAACCTAGCTAAGACCGCTAGCAACGTAGCTGGCAAAATAGGGAGCGCGGCTGGTGCACTTTCTAATGACATGCTTTACGACACGGCATTGGGAGACATCGCCAACAGACAACTCGCAAGACAGGCTGGGTTGAGTGCGGCGCGTAACCAGGAGAGCGAAGCCGAGCAACAAGCTATTAAGCAAGATATGCAAAACATACAGAACGACTACGATGGTGCTATGACGCAAGCGCAACAAGCCTACACTAATGCGCAGGCTATGGCTCCGACAGCAAATACCGACACCAGTAGGCTCGACCAGATAACAAGGGCTATGGACTTGGCGCTAGCGGCGGGCGATCTCGACTCGTATAGCAAGCTCGCAAGTCTATACCAGACGGCGTATAAGATATACTCGCCGAGCGTCGAGACCCAACCAGAGAACAAGCTGACGAAAGCCCAGCAGACTTCGCTGGACGAGGCTAACAACTCTCTAGCGATGGTAGACCAGCTAGAACAGGCATACAGGAATGCAGGGGGCGGCAAGGGCTTTATCCAAGGCGGCATAGGCGAACTGTTGAACAATCTAACTGGCGGCAACGCAAACGCCGACTTGAGCACATACAACGCTCTAAGACAGTCGATTGGTACATCCATCGTCAAGAATGTGGTCAACCTAGGCGGCACCGAGCAAGATGCACAAAGGTACTTGGCCATGTTGCCTAGCGCTACGGACACGCAAGAGCAGGCGTCTAAAAAACTAGAGCAACTGAGGATAATGCTGAACAACATGAAGGCCAATATTGGCACAACAGCATAGAAAATAGCCCCTCTTAGGAGGGGCTATTTAGTGGGGCGCTGGTTATATATGCCACTATCCCTATAACGATTATGGCGAGCACTGCCAACGCTATGGATATGCCGATGGGGTGCTCAGACATAAAGTCGAGAGCGCCAGAGATGCGCGGGTGCTTCTTGCGCCACGCTTTTTGCTTCGCGATAGATGCCTGGCGGCGTGCGTTAGATATAGCTTCGTTCCTTTGGCGTCTAGCCTCTAGCTCCTTCTCGTACTCTCTTTGGCGCTTTTGGCGTTCAAACTTTTGCATAGGACTAGGAATGAATAGGGATATGGCCGCTACGACGATAAGCGCCCAAAAGACAAAACCAAACGCCCCAAAGATGATGGCTCTGGTGGCCTCAACCCCAAAGAGGATAACTAGGATAATGAGAAACGCTAACAGCTTGAACATAGTACCTCGCTTTTATCTGCCTCTATAATAACATATATGGCCAACATGGTATAATAGGAGTAATTGGCGTTGCGTAGTTAAAACACTATGTTTATCGAGGAAATCGAAGAAAAAGAACGCACTATCGGGGATAAGTTCGAGGAGTTCGGCAAAAAGCTAGGCAAGCTATGCGACCTCGGCTACGATATTCTAGGCGATAAGAAGATGGGCGACAAAGAGCGCTCGGAGTTTATCGACATTCTAGCGAACATCAAGGGCGCCAAAATGGCCGCTTACAAAATCATGGAAAAGTATAGCGACGTTAAAAAAGAAGATCGCGAGAAAATCGAGAAGAAGGCCGACGAGTTCGTCGCAGGTCTGGGCATAGAAGATAAATAAGGAGGGCGCGGTATGATGCAACCTCTATGTATCCCACAAAAGAACACGCAGACGCTATACATCAAGTCGGACGACTACACATTCACTACTGGCGACACTCTGTACTTTACCGTCAAGGCTAAGCCGGACAACGACCAGACAGACGCCGACGCGCTTATCACTAAGAGCTGGGTATACGGCACGGACGCCCAATACGATGACGAAGGCTACCTCAATCTCAATCTATCAGAGACTGACACGGATGTTGACTTCGGCGACTATGTGTACGATATTAAGCTCGTCAACTCGAGCGTAGCCGAGACTCTAGTGTTCGGCGACTTGAAGATTCTGCCAGTAGCAACTCTAAGGAGTTAATGGCATGGCTAAGTTCGATATTAAGACAGTTAAGCCGAAGTTCGTAGTTACGACCGCGCCGGAGACTAAGATAGACGTATCTATCAACCGGCCGATTATAACTGCCAAGAACCAGAAGGCATATTTTAAGCTTAAAAACACAGGGGGCCCAAAAGGGGAGAAGGGCGACCCAGGGACTGCCGCTACTATCACGGTTGGCTCGACCTCCACTGGTGCACCTGGGACAAGCGCGTCAGTAACCAATGCTGGCACGTCTAGCGCCGCCGTCCTCAACTTCGTTATACCTAAAGGTGATAAGGGGGATACCGGGGACACCGGGGCAACAGGTAGCCCAGGCGCAGCCGCCACTGTAGCGGTAGGGGCGACCACAACAGGCAACCCAGGCACCAATGCTAGCGTTACGAACTCTGGCACGCAATCGGCCGCAGTGCTAGAGTTTACTATCCCTAGAGGCGCCAAGGGCGACGCCGGAGACTCGGCTACTATAACAGTAGGAACGACCACGACTGGACAACCAGGTACCAACGCGTCCGTTACGAACTCTGGCACCCAGAGCGCTGCAGTGCTCAACTTTACGATACCTAGAGGGGACAAAGGCGACCAGGGCGACCCGGGCACCCCAGGGAGCCCAGGAGCGGCTGCGACAATCGCAGTGGGCACTACTACAACTGGGAACCCGGGCGCTAACGCGTCAGTAACTAACTCCGGCACATCTAGCGCGGCGGTCTTTGACTTCACTATACCGAAGGGGGCAAAAGGAGACCCAGGAGACCCGGGCGCAGCAGCTTCTATATCTGTCGGCTCCACTCAGACTGGCAACCCGGGCACGAGCGCTAGTGTCGTCAACTCGGGGACTAGCTCGACAGCAGTCCTAGACTTCACTATCCCAAGGGGCGCTAAAGGCGATCAAGGCAACCCGGGCTCGGCCGCTACTATCGCAGTGGGCACTGTAACTACAGGCTTACCAGGTACTAGCGCCACCGTAACCAACGTGGGCACATCTAGCGCCGCCGTGCTTGACTTCACTATCCCGCGAGGCGATAAAGGCGAGGCTGGCTCCGGCTCCGGCGATATGCTCGTCGCAGATTATGACCCTAACGGCACCGTGGCGAACGCTGGAGGCATCGTGAACTATGTTGCCAGCGAGATTCCGCCGCTATATACGGAACTCGGCGAGAACACCGACGGGCCAATTACGCAGAAGGCATCGCGTGAGGCTCTCTACGTCGACTCTGGCAAGACGGTCGTTAAGCTTGGCACTAAGGCTTTCTCTACTGATACATATGGCGCTAGGTCTATATCTGTCGGCGCTAGCACAAGAGCTGGCGGGGATAACTCAGTGGCAGTCGGCGACTCCTCGAGCGCTATGGGGTCTTATGCCATTGCAGTGGGTAGCGGCGCGACCACTGGAGCTGGCACTAACTCTATCAGTATCGGCCATAATGCCAAGACTAACAGTGGCACGACCTACTCTAACTCCGTTGCACTCGGCGCATCGGCGACGGCAACGCGTGATTATGAAGTCAACGTCGGCACCGGCGCTGCTGCTGGTTTTGGTGGGAACAACGATCACACCAGGGTTATCGCGGGGGTGCACGCTGGCGTTTTGAACACGGACGCAGTAAACGTCGGTCAACTCAATGCGGCACTGCCTACAAAGACCTCAGACTTGAGCAATGATGGCGCAGACGGCACGAGTACATATGTTGAAGCTGACGACCTCGCCACCGTCGCGACATCGGGAAGTTACAACGACCTTATAGACAGGCCATCAATCATGAGTGGCTTAGTCGAGATGTCTTATGGTGAGGCTAACGCATGGGCCAAGTTTATCGCCGCATATCAGGCGGGGCAAATCGTATATTGTCGCGCATCGTCTAGCGCCGATCCGGGCTCTGGCTCGCAAACACGTAAGGCGTTTATGGCATACGTGAACAACGCCACATCCCCAACGCAAGTGGAGTTCCAATATTATCGTTCTGTCTCGACCCATACGGATGCGCAACAGGGTGACCAAGTGTTCGTCTATCTGCTCACAAGCGCCAATGGTGGCACGTGGAGTGTAACCACTCGAAATGCGTTCTCGAAGGTTGTCGCTGGCACGAACATGACGAGCTCTTACAGCAATGGCACGATAACGCTAAACGCTACACAGCCAACCGTGCCAACAAAGACTAGCAGTCTCACTAATGATGGGGCGGACGGCACGAGCACGTACGTTGAGGCGGACGAGCTCGCGACAGTCGCAACGACTGGCGCGTACGGCGACTTAACGGGCACGCCAACTATCCCGACAGTCAACGATGCTACGCTTACCATTAAGCAGAACAACACGACGTTGGGCACATTCACGGCTAACGCCTCGACCGGAACCACGGTTACAATCAGCACGCCAACTCGCACGACCATATATAACAATGGCTCGGGAACTAACGCGAGCTTTACTACAACATCTGCTATGTCTAATTATGACGACGTAGAAATCACGTTCCGCGACGCGAACAGCAACTACGCTACGCTGACGGTACCTGGGAGCGCGGGCAGCTTCGTGCTTAATATCGTGCATCCTGGCGCCTCTAGCGTCGCGTTTTGGTATATATCCCGCTTTATTGTGTCTGGCACCGGCATAACAGTAGGCGCGAACAACATGCGCAAAGCGCTGCAAGCAACAGGCTTAGCTACTACGGCGGCACAAGATATTTACATCACTAAGATGGTAGGAATTAAGTACTAAGGAGACAACTATGCCTTGCGGCGGTAAGAAAAAGAAGAAAAAATAGCAAAGATGGAGCCGGTAACGGCTCCTTTTTGTTACTAGTCAAAAGCGAGGTAAAAAAAGCGCGGTTATTTTTCAAACCGCAGGCTTCGTCTAAACTCTGACCTGATTATAGCACAGGCGGTTATATTTGCAAGCCCGGCGGCTCCTTTTTGTGCTAAAATGTAACCAAAGGCGATGCGTAGCAATATGCGATGGCACTATATGGTCTTGATATTTCGCGCTGGCAGAGCGTCGGCACTGGCGACTCGGCCAAAGACTTCATTATCTGCAAAGCCACCGAGGGAACGGGCTATGTAGACCCAAACTGTGACAAACACTATCAACGGGCTAAGAAGAAGGGCAAACTACTAGGCGTTTACCACTTCGCGCGCCCAGACCTGAACAAAGGCACCGCTGGCGCTAAAGCTGAGGCGGCTTATTTTGTAAACAACTGCAAGGGCTACATCGGAGAGGCCATCTTAGTACTCGACTGGGAGCAACCAGGCACGACAGGCCAGAGAGACTGGGCTAAGGCATGGCTAGACGAGGTATATAGACTAACGACCGTGCGACCACTTATCTATATGAGCGCTAGCGTGGTTAACGGCAATAACTGGAGCAATATATCCGGGAGTTATGGGCTATGGATAGCAGGCTATCCTAACGCTTACAACGTCAAGAACCCACCGACACCGACCGTAGGGGCTATGCCATACAAGATCGGCACGTGGAAGTTTTGGGCTATCTGGCAATACTCTAGCGGCGCGGGTACGCTCGACTATAACGTAGCGAACATGGACAAGGCGGCATGGGGCAAATACGCGGCTAAGGCGAGCGCTCCGGCGCAGACGGCACCAACACCAACTCCGGCGCCAAAACCCGCTGAGAAACCAAAAGAAGAGCCAAAAACGACTACTCCAGAGCCTGTCAGTGGACAGACTGAGACCAACGGCGCAAGCGCGGGCTCGAATGTGCCAGAACAACCGCAGAGCACGGAGACTGGCTTAACTACAGACGATTGGAACGAGATTATAGAGAAGGCTAACAAGACCGTGGAACTCGCTAGCAAGACGGCTAGCACCTATGGCATCAAAGTGCCAATGAGCAACAAAGTATACGACGTGCTGAAGGTTATAGTGGCCATCATCCTACCGTTAGTATCGACACTGTATATCGGCTTGGCGAATATCTGGGGCTTCGGCTTCGGCGAGCAAGTCGATAAGACGATCCAATTAATTATTGCGGCTATTAATGCTCTGCTGGGTATGGCGATTGTAAAATCATCAAGCGACTACCATAAGTCGAGCTAATAGAAAGAGGCGTAAGTCGCGCCTCTTACTGTTCAGCAGTTATCCCTCGCAGTCTGCTGAACAGTAAGGGTCGTGTACCCTTGGCACATTAAAACCTAGTTTTGCAAGTAAGGGGGTAAGCATGGAACTTATAGTCGAGTTTTACTTTGATGGCTTCGACCCCGCCGTCCTGGAGGGGTACGAGTTCACGCTGGAAGGGCGTGTGCTGAAGGCTACCGGCCAACTGGACGACTTGATGGAGATTCTACACATCATCGACGTTACCACGACCGGCGACCGCTTCGTGTGGGTAAGGTAATATGGCTAAGCGGCGTAAGAGAAGGAGATGGGGCTCTCCTACAAACGCTACTAACAAACACCACCTGTGCTTCCAGGGTAGACACTGGAGCCGAGGCAGTGCTAGGGCGCTTCGCAACGCTTTCGTTAGAAGCGTGCCGGTATCGTTGCACATAGAGTTGCACGAGCGGCTGCACGACGTGCCGTTACCGCCGGGCGATATGACATATAGCGCCCTCCGTAAGTACCGGGAGAATAAGGACGAAATAGACACTTACGACGTCGTAACAGCGGCACAGTGGCTATACGACAATATCCCGGACGAACGCTTTAGAGCGGCTATGCAATTCCAAATCGAGTACTTCGCGGCGTTTCGTCGCATGTACAATAACTAGGTCAAGGGGGGACGCCTCAAGGTGCCCCCCGAACACCAAAAAATAGAAGAGAGAGAAAATGTCAGACCCAGTAATAATAGCATTGATAAGTGCAGTAGCCGGTGGGCTACCTACTTTGGCTACCATCGTATCTGCTATATTGCAGTCGCGCGAGAATAAGAAGAACTTTGCTAAGCAATCTATCCTTAACCTCATAAACGAAGATAAGACGGAAGCCTTGTACGGTAATATGCCGGATAACTACCAGAACGTGCTACACGAGTATGATCTATACTCGAAGAATGGCGGCAACTCGTATGTATCCGAGAAAGTCGCAGCTTATAAGACGTGGTACACAGACTGGCAAAAGAGGCATATTGACAAATAGCCGACCGTCTGATACAATCTAAGTATCAACTCGTCAATAGATAACCCCACTTAAACGGGGTTTTTTATGGCCCCATACAAATATGGCTCGCTTAAGCTTGCGCTCCAAGTTTAGGAAGCTATCATATAAAAATGCCAAGACGCCCGAAGGAGCGACGGACTTTTTGGTACTAACAAAAAAACGGAGGTAATATGGGGAGCAACGAGTCAACGCGTATCAATGAAAATGTGTACTTATCCATTAAATCTAGTAGTAGCAGTTTCAATGATAAGAGTAGCGACAACAGGGGTAAAGCTGTGGAAAACCAAGTACGAGCCTGTGGAAAAAGTGGCAGAAAAAGTGCAAAACCTGTGGAAAAAGATGTTAAAAAGATAACATCGCATGTCGCAGAGGCCAAAGCTAACGTCTTGATAGCTATATTTAACGCTCCACACTGTCGTGAGTTCTTCTTAAAATGCGTGTACCATCTACCAGAGCAAGATATAGCTAGAGCGGTTGATGTATCGACTAGATCCAACATAGTGAGCCCTATACGCTATTTTAATAAGACCTGTAAACAGATGATGGCCAATCGTGGTCTCTAAGAGATAAATAACTCCCCAATAACAGTAGTTAAAGAGGGAGTTTTTTATATGAGAATATCCGAAGCCTTCGATGCTTACAGAGACGACTATATATTGTTGATGAATCAGTCAGCCCGTACTGTCGAGTGCCACGAATGCTGCAAGAAGCTTCTACTAAGCCATATTGAAGATAAGCCCGTAGAGAGCCTAACGTTAGAAGATATAAGACACTGGCGAGAGGAGATGGCAAAGAAGCGCAGAGCTAATAGCGTCAGAGTGTATATAGTGAGACTTAGAGCCGTCCTAGGATACCTTAACATCAGGGGCATAAAGTGCATAGATGCGCGCCTGATACCAGTGCCAAAGCGAGAGGCCACCGTGCCTGTATACCTAACCGAAGCGGAAGTAGACGCCATGATAGCTTGCGCGTATAACTTGCGTAACGCGTTCGTAATATCGCTGCTATATAGCTCCGGCATCCGTCTATCGGAGCTTATAGCCCTCAATCGTGGGCAAATAGTAGATAGAAGGTTCACAGTAATAGGCAAGGGGCGTAAGCCCCGATTGTGCTTTATAGACGCCCGTACAGAGCATCTAATGGAGGCATACCTAAAGAGCCGAACCGACCACCACGACGCCCTCATAGTATCATTCGAGCATAAGGCGAGGATGACGGCCACTAATATACAACTGCTAGTCCGCAACTCGGCGGCTAGAGCTGGCATAACTAAGAAGGTAACGCCCCATACGCTCCGGCACTCATTCGCTACTAACTTTCTGAAGAACAACGGCAACATGCGCTACCTGTCGGCGATGCTTGGCCACGCTAGCCTGGATACCACCATGATGTACGCCCATGTGGTAGATCGAGACCTTCAAAAACAGTACGAAAAATACCACACAATTTAGCTTATGCCTATTGACAAATCGGGCTCCGTTTGCTACTATAAGAGTATCAACAAAGCGCATGTTAAGAGCTAAGGAATCATTCAAAAAATACAAAGCTTAGGTTTTGTATCAAGAGTCGTCGGTAGAGCCTATCCATGGTAAGGAAGGGGTCTCGAGTTCAAGTCTCGAAGGCGGCTCCAGATATAATTTAGGTTTAGAAAACCACCTACTTTGTAGGGGGTTTTTTGTCGTCAATTGGGGTTATCTATCGACGAGTTGATAACTCCATAGACGCATTAACGACCTATGGCTTGCCAGTTACGAGCTTTAACAATCTGATATAGCAATCGTTTATTAAACAACGAGATAAGCGCGCCGCATCGCATTAAGTAATTTTATAGTGGCGATAGCAGGTTAGCTTATCTCTTACCAGTCGCTAGTCTAGAGCCTCTCTTAAGTCTTTCTTCTGAAGTTTCGGCAGTCTCCGCAACGTACATTCGTTACATATTTTGAACTCCTCATTCTCATAGAATGATTCAATATGTACCTCTTAACATGCTTGTAAAGAGGCTCTAAGCCGGCGGCTGGTATTTATCAAAAGTTAAAGCAATTCGCTATCGATCGCTCGGCACTCATATTGCGCAGATACACCATAGGTTTTTATATAATCACCACCCTAAAAGTACACACATCGTATCTCTTCTTTCCTAGTGCTGGGCGACCGGTAGCGAAGGAAAGAGGTATAAATATGAGCAAGAAAAAATTATTAATCGTGTTAGCTGCGTTAGCTGCACTATCGGCTATCGCCGGTCTTATCGGCGACGCACGGGAAGCCCGCATGGAGGCTTACGCTAAAGCAAATAACTGCACCTGGCACTATAGCTGGTACGTCAACGAGGAGCCAGTATGCAAGTAAAAGAGGACAGCCAGATTATCAAGGCCGCGAGCAAAGGTTACAACTACAACTACGCGAGCCTTGCGGATATAGCCAAGGCCGGAAAGACTATACCGAAGATGAGAATTAAGCCGACCGACAACGGCGACTATATCGAGTACTTAGACTCGGATGGTGAGTGGCAGATTGGCGCCAAGATAGTGATACCAGATATGGCTAATAGTAATGATGCCCAAAAGTACGGGGCGGCGGTAACTTATGCAAGACGCGTAACCGCACAGTTAGCGCTATCTCTAGTGTGTTCAGACGACGACAAAGTAGAGACTCATAGCGAGGACGACGCGAAAGCTAACGAGAAGCGCAACAGCACCCGCATGAACTTCGACAATATCAAAGAGAGGCTGGACAAACTCAACACCATATCCGAGGTAAACGCCTTCGCCAAAGAGGTTAGCGCAATCTATCAGAACCCGACAGACAAGCAACGTTACACTATCAAGACGATGTTTGACATCAGGCGCGAAGAGATAACAGTATCGAGGTCAACCCATGCGCGTGATTGAAGTAGAACAGGGCAGTAGCGAGTGGCTGAGCTTCCGAGAAGGCAAGCGAACTGGTACTAGCATAGGTAAACTCTTCGCTAAGAGTCGAGCAACCGGCGAGCTATACGATACGGACAAGCCACTTATAACCTTTTATCAGAAAGTGGCGGAACGCCTAGCGGAGGGCACGGGCGATGACGACGGACTGGAAAGTAGCCGCGAGCGTGGTAAAGACCTAGAAGAGGAAGCAATAAACGAGGCCGAGCAGAAGCTTGGCCTCACTTTAATACGTGGCAATGTATGGCAAGACTCGGACGACCCTAACCATATCGAAAGCCCGGATGCTTACACTAAAGACCTAAAGACGGCCGTTGAGATCAAGTGCTTATCGAGCGCTAGACACATTCAAGCGATATGCCTAAACGAACCGCCTAAAGAGTACTACGCGGAGTATCTTAACTACTTTCTAGTTAACGACAAGCTCGAAACTCTTTACGTGTTCTTATACGACCCACGCTTTCTGATGGAGCATCTAAAGTGGCACGCGTTCAAGATAAAGCGAGCCGATGTCGAGTACGATATAGAACGCATGCGAGATATAGATGCCCAGGCGGAGCAGATGATAAGCGCCATGGTCGAGAACCTGATAAAGGGGGATATATGAACAGACTGACGAAGATGGCGCTAGATTGGCATAAAGACGGCCTAGGCGATAAGCAAGTGCTAGATAACGTCCTAGATGAAGTCTTATACGACTTTCTAGACGACTACGGCATTGAGTTAAGCGACAGGGAGGAGCCACGGCTAGAGATGCTGCTACGGTCGATTATTAGCGAGAATATCGACTGGGATGTGCTAGGAGCTGCGGACGCGGAAGCTAGAGACTACGCGGACGCTATGAGGAGTGCGATATATGAATAGCTCGGGGGCGTTGAGAGTCGCCCCGGAGCGTGGAATCGGTGCAGGCCATTAATAAAAGGGAGGCAGAAATGTGTTGCATGAAAAAACATAGAACGTATAGGCCGAAAGGCTTATCTAAGGAGGAACAAAAGTACCTAGACGCGATGTTTAGGCGCGAGCTGATCATGACGTTGCTAGTTATCTTGATAGGAGCCGGGATACTAGCGTGGGTAATCGTATCTCTAAAGGAGGTGTCAGGGCTATGAACTTTATGGATATGACGCCGGAAGAGAGAGCGCTTTACGAGAAGATAAAGGCGCGCAACGAGAATATAAACTGGCTGATAGCGAATCTAGCCATATTTACGCTCGTATTTACTATCGCGACGCTGTTGGTGCTTTTTATGTGAGGAGGAGATGGTCGTAGAAGAAAGTTATAAGCCGTGCGATGGCAAATGTGCATATAAGACAAGACAGATGGCCGAGAGAGTCGTTAAAAAGATGAACCAGACCAAGAGGCTAAGAAACCGCCGAGGAACTGGCCATGCCCCTGCAAGGGCGTATAGATGCGACTATTGCGGCGAATATCACATAACAGGGCGCAAGAGCCTAAAGAAGGAGCTATAAATGGGCGCACACAAGGTAACTGAGATGGAATATACAACCATCAAGCAGCTACTAGGCAAAGGTCACGACGGACAAAAAGTGGCCATGATAGTTGGGCGTAGCGAGGGCACAGTTAGTGCCATTAGATGCTCAACAAGCTATGACGAATATATCAGCAAGCAACGGACGTACAGGATAGCACGCCGGTCTAGAAAGATGGCCGTACAGCCGCGCCTAAAACTACCAGAAGCGACGCCGGATACAACAATCGACCTACGACAGAGCATAGTTATCAAGCTAAGCACACTGTACGATGAAGTGTTGCTATATAAGCGCACGCCTACTGGCAAAACTACAGAAGAGCAACGCGATCTAGCGTTGGCAGTAACAAAGCTCGAAGAAGCGGAGATGTGGCTAAAGCGCCACTGGTAGAGCTTCAACGGTCGCCCCTTGAATTGTCTAGCTCATGGTCAAGCTAGACTGACAGGGGGCAACCCCTAGCCCCGGATATTCCGCAATCATTATGCCGGGGCACCATGAGGAGTTTAACAACATGGATAAGAACATAGAGCTAACGCCGGAAGAGTGGGAGGCCGTCTACGCTAGCGTGTATCGCGAATATAAGCGCACCTACTCGCGGGTTATTCATGACTCGCTTAAGAGGGGCAAGATGCTTAGCGATGCGTCCGCGCAGAGATGGCTAACACTGCTTCATAAGATAGAGAGTCGCCTAGAGCTATTAGAGGCAGACTCTAAGTCGCGAAACTAAACTATGGCAGAGCGTTTACCGCTCCGCCCCGGGGCGTCTATAAGTAAATGGAACCGCGCCTCGGGGGGGGGGTTATAAGCCTTCAAAAATAATATAGGAGATAACATGTCTAAAATTGACGAGCTGAAAGTGAAGCTAATCAAGTATAACAGGACTAAGGATATAGCCCTTGCTAGCGATATATGCAAATGGCTTCATAAAGAACTTATTAAACAACCAAAAAAGATAGAGGTAAAGGAGGGATAATGGCGGGCACGATTGGAGGAGGCCGCAAGGCGGCAGCAACTAATAGAGCAAAGTATGGCCCAGACTTTTATAGGAACATCGGGCGCAGAGGTGGCACTAATGGCCACGATGGTGGCTTCGCAGCAAAGGGTCTAGGCAAAGATGGTCTAACTGGCCCAGAGCGAGCCAAGATATACGGGTCAGTTGGCGGCAAGGTAAGCAAGCGTGGACGCGCACGCCTTAAGCTGACGGATGAAGAAAGGAAGAAGATAGACGGTGCACGCCGCGAAGCTAAGATCAAAGCCGTAAAGCGTGGCATAGATATGCTAACCGAGAGGCTAAGTAGGTTACAGGATGGCGAAGAGCGAGCGACGGTTAACGCCTAAGCAAGAAGCGTTCGTAGCCGAGTACGTTAAGAATGGCGGCAACGCGAAACAGGCCGCCATTAAGGCATACCCAGACCAGAACGAGAACAGCGCAGCCCAACAGGGGTGGCAGAACTTACAAAAACTAGAACTAGCTAAAGCTATAAGAGAAGAGTTCAGCCGCCAAGGTATAACGCTAGAGAAGGCGCTAAAACCAATCGTTAAAGGCCTAGAGGCGGTAGACAAGGAAGGCAACGACGACCTCACAAAGCAGATGATGGCGCACGATAGATGGCTTAAAGCTAGCATGCTAGACAAGGACGATGCGGGCTTACAGCTTAACATAGAGAACGCTAAGGGCATCGAGATAACTTTTAAGAACATGGGAGCGAGTAATGGTACATCCGGCAGTGATACGCAAGATGCGTAGATACGCCATCAAGCAAGCTATATCAGAGTTGAGCGAGCATCCGAGCCCAGCAGAGGTGGAGAAAATAGCTAAGCGCCACCTGTTGAGCTATACCGAACTTAAACAGGCTTACAACCGTGATAGAAAAGACAAAGATAAGGCGGAGATACGCTAGGCTACTCGGGAAGAGAGACCTAGTGATCGACGCTACCGAGCAAGAGATAGCCCTGGTAAAGCAGGGCAAGCTTGGGCTAGAGAAGGTAAAGAGTACGCCTCGATATGAGGTTTATAGGATAAAGAGATGAAGGTAGTACCGAAGAGCACAGTAGATAAAGCATTAGCCCACTACGAGTCTTATGATATGTCCGTCAAGGAGATAGCGGCTATGTCTGGCGTTACGACTAGAACCGTCGAGCGTTGGGCGACTAAAGCGGGCATCGTGCGCGAGCTAAAGACCGCACAGAGCATGTCTGCTAGATACCGTGATTATGCATCAGTATCGAGCAAGCAAAAACTTAACATCAACCAGCGCAAGCCGGTACGCTCAGCCGTCCGGTTCTTGTTGCTCGAGACTTACCCATACTGCATGCTATGCGGGGCGACTCCAGAGCAGGGCGTGCGGTTAGAGATAGACCATATAAACAACGACCCAAGCGACAACCGTATGGAAAACTTGCAAGTGCTATGCCATAGCTGCAATATAGGCAAGTTCCACGCGTACAGAGAGAGGCGTAGAAAGATAGCAGGGGGTTATAGGCGGGAGGCAATATGCGATTGAGAAATAAAAATACGGGGGAGGTATGGGATATACCAAAAATGAGGCACCCTACATGTCAGGAAGATGATATTAGCTTCTTCGCGATGCAAGGCGGCGACGGAAAGTTGTTCTCGTACCACTCTGTCGCAGAGCTTAACGAAGAATGGGAGGACTACGCGCCAGATAAACCCCTCATCGAGGACGAGGCGAAACGAAGCGTGTTCAAGGCCTGGGCAGAGATACTGGGGCGCGATCTCGAAAAGGCGGACTTCAAATATGACGCCGAGCGCAACAGCTTTAACTGCTACATAGCAGATAGCACTATAGAGTTCGCCAACGGGGAGGGGATAAACTGCGTAGACAGAGAGATATATACCTTCCGCGCGCTATGCGGAGAGGAGGAAGAATGACCGAGCTGGAACTACAGGCGCAAGTGGCCGACTACTTACGCTGCAAGGTCGACGCGTGCGATAAGCCAGCCAAGAGCCGAGGTTATTGCGCTAAACACTATACGAGATTTTACCGGCATGGCGATCCATTAGTGAATATGAGAAAAGGCAATAAGAAGCATCCTTTATATGCCACATGGCTTGGCATGAAAAATAGATGCAACAACCCAAGATGTGCAGACTGGTCGAGGTATGGTGGCAGGGGCATAAAAGTATGCGAGCGATGGGCTGACAGTTTTGACTCTTTCGCGCAGGATATGGGCGAGAGGCCAGATGGCTATACTCTAGATCGCATAGATAGCGACGGCGACTATTGCCCCCAAAATTGCAGATGGGCTAGTAAGTACGAGCAAGCGTGGAATAGGGCGACAGTTAAAGAAGATAGTAGAGGGATAAAAAAGAGCGGCAGAGGCTATACGGCTAGAATTAAAGTCAATAATCGTGAAATATCCAAGTATTTCGGGGACATTGAGGACGCAAAAAAGTATAGGCACGAGCTGGAGGTTATGTATGCCAGTTAAAGAGCATGACTTATATATGATGCTGGCGGACTACTTGAGATATGGGCACAAGGAGGTAATATGGCGGTTTGATTTAGCAGCCGACCTTAAACTGACTATTGGCCAAGCCAGGAAACATAAACAGCTGCAGCAACACAGAGGCTATCCAGATTTGTTTATCGCAGAGCCAAGAGGTAAATACTACGGTTTGTTCGTGGAGCTGAAGCGAGAGGGCACGCGCATCTTTAAGAAGGATGGCACGCTAGTCTCGGACGCCCATATCTGCGAGCAGTTCGATATGTTAGAGCAGCTACGCCGACGCGGTTACGTGGCCGAGTTCGCGTGCGGGTTCGACGAGGCTAAAAAGATAATAGACGAGTACTTAAGGCCGAACAAAGAGGAGGTAGAGTTTTAATGGTAACAACATACGACTTGCAAGACCTAAGAGAAAAGATAGCATGCCCGCAATTGGGCGATGATCATTATGGCGAGTGGGGAGCGCTGCCGCTAGAGGTTAGAAAAGCGATTAACTTTCTGATAGGCGCGGTAGTAGTTAGAGATAGAACTATAGAAGCCAACAGAAAAAAGGTCGGCGAGATAAGACTACACTTAAAGGCCCTAAGCGACGATGAAGATTAAGCCTTTACGCTGCCCCTTTTGCGGGGCGCCCATAAAGATAACGCACGATAGATACTTAAAGTGCGACTTTTGCCGAGGGCGCTTTATCGTCGAGAATAGCAACGAAGAGGTAGAGATAAAGCCGCAAGAGATAAGGGCGCCTGAGGAGCTAAACGACTGGCGCGAGTTCTGGGGCGAGATTTTAGATAACGGCAATTATTACGATATAGACGAGGTGGAAAATGGCGATAGAACTGTATAACGCGGACTTTAGAGAGCTAGGCGACTTAGAGGAACGATTCGGGGACTTCATTATCGTCACGGACCCGCCGTTTAATATCGGTTATCACTATAAGAGCTACGGCGACAGCCTGGATTGCGCCGAATATATAGAGATGGTAACTAAGCTTATGATAGGCCGAAAGAGTGTCATTGTTCACTATCCGGAGAGGCTATATGAGCTTGCGATGGCTGCTGATACCATGCCTAGAAGAGTAGTTAGCTGGGTATATAACTCAAACACGCCGCGACAGCATAGAGATATAGCCTTCTTTAACGTTGAGCCGGACTTTAGCCAAGTTCGCCAGCCATACAAGAACCCTAACGACAAGCGAATAAAAGAGCGTGTAGCTAGGGGGCGTACCGGGGCTAGGCTTTATGATTGGTGGAACGTCAACCAGGTTAAAAATACCAGCGAAGAAAAAACAGCCCACCCCTGCCAGATGCCGCTAGAAGTTATGAAAAGAGTTATAGGCATCCTCCCGGACGGAGCTACTATTCTGGACCCGTTCATGGGCAGTGGCACTACCGGCGCAGCGGTAGCCGAACTCAACGGGGCCGGGGCCAATAGGAGCTTTATAGGCATAGAGATAGACAAAGAGTACTACGAGATAGCAAAAAAGAGGGTAGAAAATGTTACAAAGACACAATAGACCAGGGCCGCGCATTATTGTACAGATGACCTACTTAAACAACATCGGCGGTATAGAGACGGCTTGCGACCATGTCGCGCGTACGTTTAAGGACAAAAACCTATGCTTTGTCATAAACGCCCTATCTGACGGCGCTATGGAGCTTGTAAGGCGTCTTAACGAGCACCATGACGTAATACTCGACCTAGACCAGAACATGACGCACGAGGCCGACGTAGTGCTATTCTTCACGCCCATTATGATAGAGACGAACATAGAACACTACAAAGCGCGCAAAATGTACCAAGTGGTACATAGCGACATCGGGGGCCTTATGGAGTACCAAAAGTGGCAAGATTTTAAGTGGGCGCCAGACCCTCGCATAGATAAGGTGTTATCGGTATCGGATACGGTGCAAAAGGGCTTAAAAGACAAGCTCGGCGTGGATAGCGTCGTAGTGCCAAATATCTTTAACCCTCGGCCCGATCGTACCGTCTTTTTGTTTATGAGCCGAGCGACTAGCGAAAAGGGGCTAGATAAGGTGCTTAAAATGGCTGGCAAGTTTGACGAGGCCGGTAAAGACTATCTGCTCATTATATCGTCGCGTGTCGACCCATACGGCCCACTCTGGCCAACTATCGAGAATAACGAGCGCATCATGTATGTGCCATCGAGTATGTATAACGACGTGCTATACCGCTGCGCAGACTATCTGGTACAACTGTCGAGTATAGAGAGCTATTGTTACACCATCCGGGAGGCTTTAGCGCATAACGTGGCCGTAATTGGCTCAAAAATACCAGAGATTGAAAAGGTGGTAAAAGATGGCGAGAACGGCTACCTGCTAGACGGTGATTTAAGCAACTTAGATATAGAAAAAATCTTTAACAACGTACCAAGGCCGCATGGATACAGTGAAAACGTGCCATATATCTGGCGCAAGGTACTCGGAGGGCAACTATGACCTATCAAGGGTTAATGTTTAGTATCATCATACCGAACTACAACAACGCTGAGTGGCTGGATAAGTGCTTTACGAGCATATACGAACAGCGACGCAAAGACTACGAGGTTATTTTTATCGACGATATGTCGACAGATAACAGCCTAGAGATAGCTAGTAAATGGTGCAAAAAGTTTGACGATATGACGGTGTTTAAGAATAGCGCCAAAAAGTGGAACGGTGGATCGCGCAACGTGGCTCTATCTTTTGCCAAGGGCAAGTACTTGGTGTTTTTGGATAGTGACGACACCTTTATGGATAACACCTGTTTAGAACGTATCGGCAACGCCATAGAGGATAATAACTCCCCCGACCTTGTAAGGCTTAGCTATGTAACATCTGTGAGCGGTGCAGAATATCCAGCCGACCTAAGCGACCAGGATACTATAGACAAGATACTCGCCTCTGTTAGCGTGGCATGCTGGACTAAGTGCGTAAAACGCGAAAAGTTTGTGCGTTTCCCAGAAAATACGCTCATGGAGGACGTGGTGCAACATATCGCACAGCTCGACGTTATAGACAGCGTGGCGGTATGTAAGGGGCCAATCGTCAAGTGGAATAGAGACAACACGAACTCATGCAGCCGCAACCCAGAGCTACAGAACAATAAGTGGCACTCAAGCTTGTATAGATTTTATGCAGACCTACTCGACCTAGAGGTAAAACGGCCAGCGAGTCAGTTTGAGTTAGCGAAACGACGGTCTATGGCGCTAGATAACATCATGAACGGCAGATACGAACAATAGGAGGCAAAATGGCTAAAGACGCGATAGAGCTAGTTATCCCAGAACAATTTAAGGAGCTATTCCAACCTAGCCAACAGTGGCGCCATCTCATATACAAGGGCGGACGCGCAAGTGGCAAGAGCACGCAAGTAGCACTATCGAGGCTCATTCTAGGCTCGCAGAAGAAGCTTAGGGGGCTATGTACGCGCGAGTTCCAGAACTCCATGGACGACTCCGTTAAGGCGTTGCTGGCTGACTTGGTAAGCAAATACGACCTTACGGACTGGCAAGTGCTAGATAAGGAGCTACGCAACAAGCGCACGGGCTCAGAGATACACTTTAAGGGCCTGCACAACAACGAGCAGACCATTAAGTCCTACGAGGGCGTCGACTGGTGCTGGGTAGAGGAGGCACAGAGCGTCAGCGCAGACTCCATAAACACCCTTATACCAACCATCCGTAAAAAGGGAAGCCAGATTATCTGGACATACAACCCACTCACGGAGCACGACCCGGTTAAGGAGCTAGTCGAGGATAGATACAAAGATAGGGGTACAGCCTTTATATTGCATATCAACTCTGATGCCATCGAGGAGCTACTAAGCCCCGAGACCATCGAAGAGCGCGAAGCTATGCGGAAGGACGACCCCGACCTATTCGCCCATGTATGGCTCGGGCAGCCGCTCACGAGCCGGACTGGTAGCGTGTTCGGTAGCCAGATAGCCAGAGCCGAGCAAGACGGGAGGATAGGCAGCGTACCGTACGACGCGTCCGCTGGCGTCTATGCCGTGTTCGACTTAGGTATGAGCGATAGCACGGCCATCTGGTGGTATCAGATGATTGGGCGCGAAATACATATGATAGACTACTACGAAAACTCTGGCGAGGAGCTAGGGCACTATATCTCGATGCTACACAACAAGGGCTACAACTACACGACAATCTATCTACCGCATGACGCCAAGCAACGTGAACTACAGACTGGCAAGACGCGCGTGGAGTTCTTCGAGCAAAACGGCTTTCATAACATCGAGGTGCTACGCCCTACCAACTTTAATCTAGGCGAGGACGATATAAACCTCATAGCACGCCCAGCGTTTAGCCGTGTATGGATAGATCGCGATAAGTGCCAACGTGGGCTAGAGTGTCTGCGAGCTTATCACTACGAGTACGACGAGAAGAACAAGCTGCTCAAGAGCAAGCCGGAGCACGACTGGTCAAGCCATGCAAGCTCCGCCTTTATCTACGCTATGATGGCCGCTACGGAGTCAAGCGAGGCGCAACAGGTCAGAGTAAAGTTCAAGACTTACACACCCAAGGCCTTCAGAAAACAAGAGCAAGAGTATTTTTAGCAAGATTGGCAAATGTGGTATAATAACGTCAATGGCGATGCGTCGATAAATAACTCGATGGCAACTAAGACTGCTAAAAGTTCAGACGACGCAAAAGAAAACAATTCAACCCTGGGCAAATATCTTAAGAAGTTCATGGACTCATGGACTTATGCGCAACAAAACTACCACCAAGTGTGGGAAGATAACTGGAAACTCTACCGAAATATCCGCGTAAAGCGCAACCACCCAGGCACTATCGAGGCCTTCGTGCCGATGGTTAATAGCACGGTAAACACTATCGTAGCTAGCCTTTTTAATTCCAACCCGACAGTCAAATACATACCTAACAGAGCCGACCAGGACGCCGAAACGGATATTCTAAACGACGTATACCAGGACTTCGCACGCCGCGACGGGTGGGCACTCAAGAACAAGATAAACGGACGCCAGGGCGTTATAACCGGCAATTATTTTGCATATTATGAATGGATGCCCGACGATAATGGCGGATACGTGCACAAAGAGATTGTGCCGATTCGAGACGCTATCATCGACCCAAACGCCCACAACCTAGGCGACGCCGAGTACGTAGGGCGCCGATTCTTCACGTCTAAGAAGAGCCTAGAGGAAGCCACGATCTACAACCCAGAGACCGGCAAAGTAGAGAAGCGCTACAAAGACCTTAGCGACGTTCAAGAGGGGCAAGGTGTAGGCGGCGTCGATTCCGAAAGCGACAAGGCTAAGAAAGACGAAGCCCTCGGGAGCGTATCCCCAGACCGCGCTAGCCAAGTCGAGATTATAGAGATATGGACTCATAAAGAAGTCGTCGTTATAGCCAACCGCAAGCTAGTTATAGAACAACGCGAAAACCCTTATTACACGCTATCTAAGAGCCGTTACGAGCAGCGCAAGCTAGCTCACGAGCTGGAGCGCGCCCAGACGCTGCAAGAGTCGCTAGGCACGGAAGATATAGGGCCATTCGATGAAGAGTTTAACGAGCATAACGCCGGGCTTATCCCATTCGCACATGGTTGCGAGTATCCAGATGTATCGCTAGTCTACGGTAGCTCAGACGTCGATATTATCGCAGACGAGCAAGAGCTACTTAACACGCTTACAGAGCTTAACATCGAGGCAGTACTATATCAGCTATTCCCAGAGCGCCGTATAGACCCGAAGTTCGCCGATAAGATAGACAACCTAGACCCGGCGCCAGGCAAGGTATACCCACTCCCAATGGGCGCTATGGACTGGCAAAACCCGCCGGCAATTCCTACCAATGCCTTCGCAGAGCGTAACAACCTTAAGGGCGAGATTCGAGAGGCTGCGAGCGTATCCGAAATTAGCAAGGGCATTACCGCGACAGATAGCACGACTGCTACCGAAATTAAGGCGATGCTAGGCCAGGCAGATATTCGTATCCGCGAGAAAGCAGACAACCTAGCACAGGGCTTCTTTATGCAAGAGGCTACTATCGTGTTCAAGTTGCTACAGCTCTATGCCGATGATAACTATATGGTGCGTAAAGTGGGCGGAGATGGTATCAACTTTGAAGAAGTAGATATGGCGCGCTTTAAGGGCGAGTACACGCCGATGGTAACCCTAGACGTACAGGCTCAGCTAGAGAAGTCCGAAAAGCAAGAGGCCTATACTAACGCTTTCCAGATGATAATAGCCGACCCGACAAACAACCTCATGGCGGCCAAGGAAATTATGTATCCAAAGATGATGCCAGACCTCAACCAAGAAGAGATAGAGCGCATCATAACCCAAGAGCAACCACCGATGGCGCCAGAGGCCCCAGTAGAAGAGATAAACCCAGAGATGCAAGACTCAGGCACGCAAGACGTGATAGCGCAAGATCAAGCGGTAATGCAAGAGGAGCAACCAATATATGGATAATACGCTGAGCGAGGCAGAGCGTAAAACACTATATAAGTTCATGCGTACGGGCTTAGGCAAGAAGGTGTTAGGCAATATATCCGACGTAAAGCAAAACTATCTAGATATGGCCGTATCCGGCTTCACGAGAGGCAGAGAGTATACCCACGACTGCGTAGTAGCGGCGGCCGCATGCGAGACGATATACCAATTCCTAAAACCGCCTAAGCCCAAAGATTAGACAAACCAAAGACCACGCACCTTACAAATCAAGCCATAATGAACCAACACTTCGGCGTTACACGTTATATAACGTAAAAATCCAGCAAATAGGGCTGGCGCATCGCCAAAATGCACGTAACGCCGAGCTGTTGGGAGCGGAAGCCCCCAAGTATCAACCATCTAACATATTTTAGGAGCGTTCAATGGACGAACAAACTGTAAACGACGACTCCCTATTCGACGCCTCGGACGTAGAAGCGGTAGCTAACGATTCCACGACCGAACAAGCAGAAAATACGGACGGCTCGGCAGTAGAGGTAACCAATGAGCAAACGGATAGCCAAGAAGAGGCTAACGAGGAGCCAGCCGTTACTGATACGCAAACTGGCGATGCGATAGACGAGTTCTTAGCGAAAAAAGGTATAGATAGAAACGACCCGGATGCACTCCGTAAAGTCGCCGATATGTACCGTAATTCCGAAAAAGGCTTTTATAGCAAGTCGCAAGAGGCCGCGCAACTGCAACGACAACTCGCGCAACAGCAAGTGTCACAGGCGCAACCCGACCAACAAGCCCTTAACGAGGTACGCTCTATGCGTATCGAGATGGACACCAAAGAATGGAAGGCCAAGCATAACCTGTCCCCAGAGGATGAGCAGAAAATGGTAGAGTACGTCTCCGCACCGCTCACTGATAGACAAGGTAACGTTATACATGACCCCGTAACTGGCGTACCGCTCACAAAAGGCCTACTGGTGAACAATGGCGCTATGTCGCTAGACGATGTATACAGACTAGCGGGATGCGGCGTGCAAAAAGTGGACAACCTAAAGCAAAACCTCCGACAAGAGGTGGAAAAAGAGATGGCTGCGCGCCAAGCGGCGAAGAGACCTAGCGCAAAAGCTACAGACTCTACGCAGTTCGGCAAAGCCCAAGAGAATGACCCGTTCTTATCTGGACTCATGGGCTAACTGATTAGCTAAAAACTTTAGGAGAATATAAAATGCCATCTGTAAACTTGGCTACTAAGTACTCGTCAAAGCTAGATCAGCTTTTCACGGCGGGTTCTTACACTGACCGCTACGTCAACAAAAAATACGATTTCACTGGGGCTAACTTCTAGGTCTGAACCCCCTTATACAGCAATGTATATGTAAAAATCGCTTAACTGCTGGGAACTCCCACAGGGACAATCAGCAACCAAGCTATATATGCCTTATATCCACTCAAATGGAGGATAACCAAATGGAAGTATGGAAACCTATTCCGGGATACGAAGAATCATATGCGGCAAGCAATATGGGCAGGGTTAAATCACTACCAAGGCTCGTAAAGCATCCAAGAAACCCAAATATGACGCTACCGAGAAAAGGTCGCATATTAAAATACGAACTTGATAAATACGGATACCCCACGGTAACACTATGCTTGAACGGTAAAACTAGACCGTTTAAGGTACACCGGCTAGTCGCGCTGGCGTTTATCCCTAACCCAGACAACCTACCTCAGATTGACCATATAAACGCCAAAAAATACGACAACCGGCCCGAAAATCTCAGATGGTGTACTACTCGGCAAAACTCTAAATGGAGAGATGAGAAGTACGGAATCGGCGAAAGAGCCAGGCATAAAGTCATGTGTAAAGAAACTGGCAAAGAGTTTAGGAGTACATACGACGCAGCCTTCTGGGTTATAAGCCAAGGGATACCGCAAAAGACCACCAACTATAAGACCGTCGCGAAGAGCATAAGGGCGGCCTGCACGGGTAGGTACAAGTTCTCATATACATACCATTGGGCATATATAGAAGGCTCAACGACTATCTCGAAAGAGAGTAGGGGCGAAAGCTCCGAAATGGCGAACTCCGCATAAGGGCGGATGAAGATATAGTCTGATCTATATGGCAACATATAGCTAACACTGACTGAAAGACTGTCGAAGTCTACACCGTAACGACCGTTACCCCATCTAACTACGACCGCACCAACACCGGCGACCGCTTTGGTGGCAACAACGAGCTCGAAGATGTCATCACTGCTTACACCATCAGCAACGATAAATCATTCAAGATTGCGATTGACGATGGTAACTACGAACAAGGCGCCCTCGCTAAGAAAGCTGGCGAAGTTATGCGTGCTGAGATGGAAGAGCAAGTCATTCCGATGATTGATGCTAACCGTCTCTTGAAGGCTGGTATCGGCGCTGCCGCTGCATCCCAGTACTACTCGCCAACCTCTGGCAAGCCATACGAGGATGTCCTCAAACTCAGCGCTGCTCTCGACGAGGCTAAAGCCCCAATCGCTGGCCGCGTTCTTTGGGTCACTCCAACGTTCTATAACGCTATTAAGGGCGAAATCACGACACAGGTACTCGGCTCTGGCTACAACGATAAGTTGCTCGGCCGTGGCTTTGTCGGCGAACTCGATGGCTGCCCAGTAGTCAAGGTGCCAACCAGCTATATGCCATCCAACACTAGCGCCATCATGGTGCATCGTGATGCTCTCTTGGGCGTTGACCAGATCAAGACTACTCGCATCATCTCTGATTCTGAGTTGGTCGATGGTAAGGTCCTCGTTGGCCGCTTCATCTTCGATAGCTTTATCCTCAACGGTAAGAAGAAAGCCGTTGCTGCTATCGGTACCGGCTCCTTGAGCTAATACCCAACAAACACGAACATAAACCTAAAGCCCCCAAGTGCGCATAGGGGGCTTTTTGGTGCTCAATATGGTATAATTGCAATAACTGGCGGTGCGCGTGCATATTAGATGGACGCAAACTACAACCTTAGCGGGCTCATCAACCGCATAAAAGTACGTCTCGACGACGACGAGTACCCAGAGACCACCATAGTGCAGTTCTTGAACGATGCACTTTTTGACGCATTGGGCGAGGCCCACTACCAATTCTTAGAGAAGATATACGTAGCTACCACGCAACAATCTGGAGTGCTACCGCTTCCCACAGACTACCAGACGCTTATAACGATGACGGCCAAGATAGATAACGAGGTATGGCCGTTCCAGTACCTAGACTATAAGGACTTCCTCAACATGAGCCGCGAAGATGGCCGGAAGAACTACCGCTTTACGGTTTTTGGCGGGAAGTTACTATACAACGTGCCAGACGTCAGCTCAGATGTCGACGAGGATGGTGACGAAAAGTTCTACGAGCTAAACCTTTACTACCTAGCGAAACCGCTACCACTGGTGCAACTAACAGACGTGCCTATCATCCCGTTCGAGTTCGGCGAGGTGCTAGTTATGGGCGCCCTAGCAAGGGCTGAGCGCCTACGCGACAACTTCGACTATGCAGCGATCTACGAGAACAAGTACGACGAGCTAGTAACTAACATGAAGCTACGCTACTGCCCGCGCCAAGCTAGCTACGAGAATAGGGCACACCTACCAGTGGCAGAGAGGCTGAGGCACTAGGATATGGCAAGGAAGTCTAACTTTATTGGACGCAATATCCCGAGCCTAAGCACTCGCAAGAGCGCCCCAGTTACTACTAACTTCGCCAAGGGCATATATACTTACAAGCCTAACGACACGATGGACTCTACGGAGATACGTCTGGCCCAGGATGCACGCTTTGACCGCGTGGGTGAGTACGGCACGCGGTTAGGGTATAAGATATTGTCTGCCCCGCTAGGCAAGGGGACAATCTACGACAACCGCTCGCAAACCACGCCTGCCGCATATACCACGGCGAACAATCTGTCCGCCGTATCCTTCACGGCTAGCTCTGACTTCACGCTATGTTCTATCAGTGTCTGGCCCTTCGTCGTTACCCGTAGCACTTATTCAGTTGGCAAGATAACGGTATATGTAAATGGGGCAGTAGCTACCCAGGCATACTTCGTTAACGACAGCTACCAGAGCGCGCAACAAAAGGAGGTATATTTCGTTGAGGCGCCATCAATCACCAACGGGGATGCCGTAAAGATAGTGATAACATCATTCCGTGGCGGCGATAGCGAATTGGGCGTCAGGGTAAACCCTGGCACCACAACTCCGTACA
>JAEEHO010000231.1 GCA_016280845.1 Paludibacteraceae bacterium
GTAGGTTTCCGCAATATATCTATTCCGGAGAAAGGAGAAACGGTAGAACTGTAAGGCTCAATACCTTTATGGCGTATTTTGTGTAATAACCAAATAAATTGTTATGATTGTGAAAAAAGTTTACTTTCTTGCAGCCGCTATGTATTGCTGCGTCACTGCAATGTTAGCCGTTCCGGCACCAACTAATGTGCATTGGGAAAACGGCATTTTGAAATGGGAGTTGCCTGAATTGACTGGAGATAGTGTATATGCGGGAGTGACAGTGAATCTCTACACTGCCGCAGATAGTGCTCTAATATACAATAGCGCCGGGGATATTGACAATGAACATGATTTCTCGGGCGAATTATACCATGGTCGCACTTATTATGCTTCGGTTCAAACATTTGCTAATCCCGATTATGTCGGAAGTTCGGAAATCTTTAGTTCTGCTTATACCGTTCCGGGCGCAAAAGACACACTTGAGGTTCCCAATGTGACGTTGAGTATAGATGGTTACGTTCGTTGGGGAGATATCGGCTATATGTTAGTACGTGCCACTCTCCAGAAAAAGAATGGAAACGAATGGGTAGATGTTGCTTCTCAGACTACTACCTTTGGATGGAGTAGATCTGAGTCCGTAGGAGCTATTACCGAGCCGGGGACATATCGCGCTATTGCAGATGGTCTGCAGGGCAACGATGTGGTGAGAAGAGGTATCTCCGAAGAAATAGAGGTAGAAGAGATGTTTGCCGTTTCTTTTGACGCTCAATCGCTTTATGACAATCCGGATACTACCTTTGTCCCTAAAAATGCAAAGATAATTATACCTGACGTCGCTGATCAGTATAAGAACCAAAGAGACGGACATGTCTTCTATTGGAGCACGGATAAAGAAGGAGACCATCCTTGGAATTTCGACGCCGACACTGTTACGCAGGACACCACGCTTTATGCGCAATGGAAAGAGTTGACAATCACTCCATCTTGGGACGAGGACACTTGCAGATGGTCTGTAGGAGAGCAATATCGCAATGTTTTCCAACACGCAACTATTGATATCTACTCAGAGCAGAAAAAATTCATTTTTAATTCTTCCATGTCGGGCTACGTCGATTATTTCTTCATGGACCTGTATTTCCCCGGAAGAAACTACATTTTCTCTATCACACTGGACGATTATTATAACAACGTCATTGCGGATACCAGTGCTATGCATACAGTAGCCGGCCAAGCCGAAGTGTTGCCGCTTGAACTGACTGTGACTGACTCTATACGTGGAACGGTGGAATGGACTGCTCCGAAATACGGAATGTTCATGCGTGTCGGCGTCCTGTATCATTGGATTCCCACTGCCGGTGCTTGGATTGAGGTAGCAACGATGCAAGATGTCGAAGGCTACCCGAAATGGGATAACTATATAACTTTCCGCTATTGGTTGGAGGACACGCAATACTATGGTATCACTTGCAAATTGTATCAAGGCGAATACTTGATCAGCGAAGGCGTGGTATACTATGGCACTAATCCATCCTTGGCCATCGACAATGTGCAAAGCGACAATGTACAATGCACGAAAGTGATTCGTGACGGTCAGTTGCTGATAGAGAAGAACGGCCGACTCTATAACGCCCAAGGTGTAGCAGTTAAATAAGGGAGAAACGCTAATCCCGATGAAATATTGTAAATGTCTCGGAAATGTCACGGGAATGATTCGAAAGTGATTATTTAACAAATTATGTCTGAGCGCAGGAAATACAAAGCCTGCGCTCAGATTTTTTATGCAAAAAAAATCAGGCTCTTGCATATGTCAAAAAAAAGTAGTACCTTTGCGCGGTTTTTTATAATGGAATATTATGTTCGATAATTTATCAGAGAGATTAGAGAGATCGTTTAAGATTCTAAAGGGCGAAGGCCGTATTACTGAAATAAACATTGCGGAGACCGTCAAGGATATTCGCAAGGCATTGCTGGAGGCTGATGTTAACTATAAGACAGCCAAACAGTTTACCGACCAGGTAAAAGAGAAAGCACTCGGCCAGAACGTCATCACTTCGGTGCGTCCGGGCCAATTGATGGTTAAGATCACGCACGATGAGTTGGCGGAACTGATGGGTGGCGAGGCACAGGAACTGAACCTGAAAGGATCGCCTGTTGTTATCCTTATGTCAGGTCTGCAGGGTAGTGGTAAAACCACCTTCGCAAGCAAGTTGGCCAATTGGTTGCAGACCAAGAAGAACAAACGTGTTATGCTCGTTGCCTGCGATGTCTATCGTCCTGCAGCTATCGAACAGTTGCGCGTCTTGGGTGAACAGATCAATGCAAAAGTCTATCTGGGCGAGGGTGAAAGCAACCCGGTGAAGAAAGCAGAAGCGGCTATCGCTGAAGCCAAGCGTTTGGGTTTTGATGTGGTTATAGTTGATACTGCCGGTCGTCTGGCCGTAGACGAGGAGATGATGCAGGAGATTGCTGCTATCAAGACCGCTATCAAACCGACCGAGACCCTGTTCGTAGTGGATGCCATGACAGGTCAGGATGCAGTCAATACCGCTAAAGAATTCAACGACCGCATTGATTTTGATGGCGTTGTGCTGACTAAGTTGGACGGCGATGCACGTGGCGGTGCCGCTTTGTCTATCCGTTCTGTCGTCAATAAGCCTATCAAGTTCATTGGAACGGGCGAGAAAATGGACGCACTCGATGTCTTCCATCCGGCTCGTATGGCTGACCGTATCCTCGGTATGGGTGATGTTGTCAGTCTTGTTGAACGTGCACAAGAACAATATGACGAAGCCGAAGCGCGCCGTATCAGCAAGAAGATCGCACACAATCAGTTCGACTTCAATGATTTCCTCGGCCAACTCAACCAAATCAAGAAAATGGGATCAATGAAGGACTTGATGGGTATGATTCCGGGCATGGACAAAGCGTTGAAGAATGTCGAAGTGAGCGACGATGCCTTCAAGCCTATCGAGGCGATGATCAACTCGATGACACCGGCTGAACGCGCTAATCCGAGTCTGCTGAACGGTAGCCGCAAGAACCGAATTGCTAAAGGCGCCGGTGTGGATATTGTAGCACTCAACCGCTTCCTCAAACAATTCGAGCAGACCAGCAAGA
>JAEEHO010000232.1 GCA_016280845.1 Paludibacteraceae bacterium
GCCATTCGTTCTATAACTTTTCGCCTTTGCTATATCGTTGTTTTAGCGAACGGAACTTCATCTATAGCGCAGAAATCGTTGTCGAGGTACTTGAAGTAACCTGCCTGGCACACCATAGCGGCATTGTCGGTGGTGAAAGAGAATGGCGGAATGAACACATCCCAATGATACTTCTTTCCGTAGTCGATAAATGCCTGACGCAATGCGCTGTTGGCACTCACACCTCCGGCGACCGCTACTTGCTTGATTCCCAGGTCTTGTGCCGCTTTCTTCAGTTTGCGCATCAGTATATCTATCACGGTGGCTTGCAGCGAAGCACACATATCTTCGCGCAACTGAGGCACGCGCTCGGCCAACTCGTCGATGGTCTCAACGCCGTGCTCCTTCAGCATATCGCGCAGCGTGTAGAGGAACGATGTTTTCAGACCGGAGAACGAGTAGTCGTAGCTGGCGATGTTTGGCTTGGCAAACGGGTATTTGTTTGCGTCGCCCAATTTGGCGAGTTTGTCAATCCACGGTCCTCCCGGGTAAGGCAATCCCAGCACTTTGGCACATTTGTCGAATGCCTCGCCGGCCGCGTCATCTATGGTCTGACCGATTATCTGCATATTGTTGTAGGCTTTGACGAGCACTATCTGGCTGTTGCCGCCGCTGACCAGCAAGCACAAGAACGGCATTGAGGGGTGCTTGATTTCCACTCCTTGCAGCGATGGCGTTTGCGCCTTCAGTTCTTCGCTCGGTTCAACAAAATGCGCCAGCACATGGCCTTGCAGATGGTTGACATCCACCAGCGGAATACCCAGCGAGAGTGCCAGACCTTTGGCGAAAGAGGTTCCCACCAGAAGCGAACCCAGCAATCCCGGTCCGCGTGTAAAGGCGATGGCCGACAGGTCCTTTTTGTCCACTCCGGCGCGTTTGAGCGCTGTGTCCACAACGGGCAGTATGTTCTGTTGATGGGCGCGGCTGGCCAACTCGGGCACAACGCCGCCGTACTCCTCATGCACCTTCTGCGACGCAATGACATTGCTGCGCAGTACGCCGTCGATGATGACGGCTGCAGACGTATCATCGCAACTTGATTCTATAGCTAATATAGCAACTTTCTTTTCCATCGTTTTCAATTTGCGTGCAAAGGTACAACAAAAAATTCGAATGTGCAAATAAAAAATATTTTAACTACAAAAAAATGACATGTGCAAGCGCACATGCCACTTTTAGTTGTTTTCAGCTGTCAGCTGTCAGAGTTCAGTCGTCAGTTTTCAGTTGCGGAACTTCAACTCGCCGTCTTTCAGTTCGACGATAACCGGTTTGCTCTGATCGACCTTGCCGGCGATGATGGATTTACTGAGTTCGTTGAGTACCAGTCGTTGCAATGCTCTCTTGACCGGACGGGCACCGAACTGCGGATCGAAGCCCTCTTTGGCGATATAGTCGATAGCATCGTCCGTCACGCGCAGGTCAATACCGTTGTGCTCAAGCATCTTGTGAACCTGGCTGATTTGCAGGCCGACGATATCGCGTATCTGGCTCTCTGTCAGCGGAGTAAACATGATGGTCTCGTCTATACGGTTGAGGAACTCGGGTCGGATAGTCTGACGCAGCAGTTCCATCACCTGGTTGCGCGTGGTCTCGTGGTCCACACCTTTCTCTTCGTTCTCACGAATGAGTTGACTACCCAAATTGGAGGTGAGGATAATCAGCGTGTTCTTGAAATTGACCACACGACCCTTGTTGTCGGTCAGACGTCCGTCGTCCAAAACCTGGAGCAACACATTGAATACATCCGGGTGAGCTTTCTCGATTTCATCGAACAAAACAACGGAGTATGGTTTGCGTCGAATGGCCTCTGTCAGTTGACCGCCCTCGTCGTAACCTACGTATCCCGGAGGCGCACCGATGAGTCGTGTCGCACTGAATTTCTCCTGATACTCAGACATATCGATACGCGTCATCATGTTCTCATCGTCGAACAGGTAGTCTGCCAGCGCCTTTGCCAGTTCGGTCTTGCCGACACCGGTGGTGCCGAGGAAGATAAAACTGCCGATAGGTCTTTTAGGATCTTGCAGTCCTGCTCTCGAGCGGCGTATAGCGTCGCTGACGGCTGCGATGGCTTCGTCCTGACCTACGACGCGCTTGTGTAGTTCTTCCTCGAGGTGCAGCAGTTTGTCGCGTTCCGATTGCATCATCTTGGTGACAGGAATACCGGTCCACCGAGCAACTACTTCGGCTATATCGTCTTCGTCCACTTCCTCCTTGATCAGGCTCTCTTGCCCGAGTTGGTGGAGTGCCTCTTGTGCGGCCTTGATGTTGGCTTCGGCTTGCTGCAGACGGCTGTAACGAATCTCAGCCACCTTGCCGTAATCGCCTTCGCGTTCAGCCACTTCCGCCTCGTGCTTCATCTGCTCGATACGCGCTTTCTCGTTTTGGATAGTAGCCACGTAGCCTTTCTCCTTGTTCCAGCGCGCATTGAGTTCGTCGGATTTGGCTTTGAGTTCTGACAGTTGGCTGCTGATAGCAGACAACTTCGCATCGTCTTTATCACGGCGCACGGCCTCGCGCTCAATCTCCAATTGCTTGATTTGTCGGTCGAGCGTATCTATCTCTTCAGGCTTGCTGTCCACCTCCAGTCGCAGTTTGGCTGCGGCTTCGTCCACCAGGTCAATGGCTTTGTCCGGCAAGAAACGGTCGGTGATGTAACGTGCAGACAATGTGACGGCTGCTATGATAGCGTCGTCCTTGATACGCACTTTGTGGTGGGTCTCGTAGCGTTCCTTCAGTCCACGCAGGATAGAGATGGTAGCCGCTTCGTCCGGCTCATCCACCATGACTACCTGGAATCGGCGTTCCAATGCCTTGTCGGCCTCGAAATACTTCTGATACTCATCGAGCGTAGTTGCACCTATCGCACGCAGGTCGCCACGCGCCAGCGCAGGTTTCAATATGTTGGCTGCATCCATGGCGCCGCTCGATTTGCCGGCACCGACGAGTGTGTGGATTTCATCGATGAAAAGGATGATTTCTCCGGCCGCGGCCACTACCTCGTTGACCACTCCTTTGAGTCGTTCCTCGAACTCACCTTGATACTTGGCACCCGCAATGAGTGCGCCCATATCGAGCGAATAGATCTGTTTCTTCTTCAGGTTCTCGGGCACGTCCCCGCGAATAATACGATGAGCCAGTCCTTCGGCTATAGCAGTCTTACCCACACCGGGTTCACCGATGAGGATAGGATTATTTTTCGTACGACGAGAAAGAATCTGCAGTACACGACGAATCTCTTCGTCACGCCCGATGACCGGGTCCAGTTTGCCTTCACGAGCCCGCTCGCAAAGGTTGATTGCGAACTTCTTCAAGTTCTCGTTGTTTGTGTTAGTCTGGTTGTTCATAGTTGTATTGTGTTTAGTTAATTACTATGGTTAGCCCTATTAGCCTAATTGGCCTTATTGGCTTCACTTGCTCTCTATCAAACAATGTTCCAAACGCTGAAATACTGACAAAATGGCAGATTGTGGCAGTTTGTATAAAGAAGTGCCCTATAACCATAGATTGTTCCACACAGCATTTGCCTTCGATTTGCCTTCGATATAACCTCGATAAAACCCCGATCGTGGAACAATGCCCTATATTCGTTATGGAAGAATAGACATAATGCAAAAATGCGACAAACATTTGCACATGTCAGAAAATAGTAGTACCTTTGCACCCGATATCAAAAAGGCGGTAATTTTGCCCGATAAAAAGGCTCGTAGAGAACAAAAAAATAAGAGAGCCGATTGGCTCTCTCTCCGGTCTGGTAGGCGAGATTCGAACTCACGACCTCCTGCTCCCAAAGCAGGCATTCTAACCGGGCTGAACTACTACCCGAGGCTGATGAATAATGCTGTCATTTTCAAAAGCGGGTGCAAAAGTACTGCTTTTTTTTGACATGACCAAACTTTTTTGAAAAAAAATGAAATACAAGGCTATTTTTTTAGATATTGACGATACATTATTGGACTATGTGCCCTGTTGCAGAGCTGCTTTTGACGCTTCGGCGGGTGTGTTGGACGAATTTGAGCACCGGGGAAGAAAGATAGAAGGCGACGAGTTGTTTCAGCTCTTCTTCGATATAGCCGGACGATTGTTTTCGGAGGCGAAGCACGGCAAGTACACCATAGCCGAGGTGATGGATCTCTATCCGAAGGAGTTTTGCGCGACGGCCGGTTATCCCCCGGAGGCGGTGGAACCCTTCACGCACGCTTTTCGTCAGGCATGGGGAGAGACGCACGCGTTGGTGCCCGAAACGAAGGAGACACTAGAGGCTTTGCGCGACCGCGGTTATCGCCTCTTTGCTGCCAGCAATAGTTTTGGTCACTTGCAACGTAGCCGGTTGCAACACGCCGGTATTCTGTCGTTCTTTGAGGATACCTATATATCAATGGATATAGGCTACGACAAGCCGGATATCCGTTTCTTTGAGGAAGCACTCCGTCGTTGCGGACTGCAGCCAAGCGAGGTATTGATGGTCGGCGACAGCATGACGACGGATATACTCGGCGCCAGAGCGGCAGGAATGGATACCTGCTTCTTCGACCGCAGAGAAGGGCGGGGCGATATATTGCATCTCTCTGAACTGATAACGAAATATAACTTATAATATATATACCAACCATGAAAGCTTATCAAGCTAACATTCTGTTTACGCCCACGCCGGAGCGCTTCGAGATGCTGGAGCACGGCTACGTAGTAGTGGGCGATGACGGCAACGTAGTAGGCGCATTTGCCTCGTTGCCGGACGAATACAAGAGCATCGAACTGGTCGATTACGGCAATCAGATATTGATTCCTGCGATGAACGATCTGCATGTCCATGCGCCGCAATACCGAAATTTGGGTATCGCTATGGATATGGAGTTGCTGCCGTGGCTCAATACCTATACTTTCCCCGAGGAAAGCAAGTACCGGGATATCAAGTACGCCGAGCGCATGTATCGCCGCTTTGTGCGCGATCTGTGGAAACTGGGAACCATGCGTGCCGCTATCTTTGCCACCATCCATCCCGAGGCATCGTGCCTGTTGGCCGACCTGCTGAACGAAGCGGGTATGGGCGGTTTGGTCGGCTTGGTCGGAATGGACCGCAATAGTCCCGAAACGCTGAGCAATACGGTAGAAGAGGCCGTCAGAGGCACTCTGCGTGTGTTGAATCATACGGCATCCATGCCGTTGGTATCGGCCATAGTGACACCTCGTTTTGTGCCCAGCTGTACGCCCGAGATGATGACTGCGTTGGGTCGATTGGCCAACGACAATCATTTGCCGGTGCAATCCCACCTGAGCGAGAATCAGTCGGAGATAGCCTGGGTCAAGGAGTTGGAACCCGAATCCTCCTGCTATGGCGATGCGTACCGCCGCTATGGTATGTTTGGTCAGACACCGACATTGATGGCACACTGCTGCTACACCGAGGGCGAGGAGTTCGAACTGATGCGCAAGAACCATGTGTTTGCCGTCCATTGTCCGACATCCAACTGCAATCTGGGTTCGGGCATAGCGCCTATACGCCGTTTCATGAACGCAGGTATACCTGTTGCGTTGGGCTCGGATGTGTCTGCCGGAAGCGGATTCTCTATCTTCCGCGTTATTCACTATACCCTGCAGATGTCCAAGATGAAATGGGTACATGGTGCTCACAAAGAGGCGTTCCTCAGTTTGAGCGAGGCATTCTGGTTGGCTACCAAGTCCGGAGGTTCGTTCTTCGGCAAAGTGGGTTCGTTCGAACCGGGTTATGCGTTTGACGCGCTCGTGATTGACGACAGCGATCTCAATTTCGATAACTATACACTCCAGCATCGTTTGGAGCGGTATGTCTATCTTGGAGATGACCGTCAGTTGAAGCATCGGTTCTGTCAGGGAAAAGAGATACAAGCACCTAAAATATAAATGAGCAATCTGCAAAAACAAATGGGCAGTATGAATCTCATCCGTCCTATAGAAGGTCTGCCGCTGGAGGAATATCTAGCGCAGGAAGCAGAGATGGTCAAGACCATTCAGCAACCGACGCTCTTCACGTGGGTGGTTGCACCTACTGTCATTTTCGGCAAGCACCAAGTGCGCGAGCAGGA